>PCTK01000179.1:10168-10310 GCA_002786505.1 Nitrospinae bacterium CG22_combo_CG10-13_8_21_14_all_47_10
TGTGCGCGGGGAATTTGATAACTCAAAAACTAAAATTGCCCATGTGCCTGAAGTGAGAGATGTGGTCACTCGAGGTGGTGGTTGGCGATAGTTTTCCTGTATGCTTAAGAGTATTTGAAGAGGTGGGTTTTATCCTTTGGAT
>PCTK01000035.1:0-2326 GCA_002786505.1 Nitrospinae bacterium CG22_combo_CG10-13_8_21_14_all_47_10
TGGACCCCTCTTTTTCAAAGAGGGGCTGGGGTGATTTACAACCTCTCATGCAATATGCGGGCTGGCAATCCGGCAGTTAGCAATTGTCCCATCATTTTTGGCTGTCTACCCCTGTTGCAAGCAAGGGTGGCGGAGGGAGTAGGATTCGAACCCACGGAACTTTCGTTCAACGGTTTTCAAGACCGCCGCCTTAAACCACTCGGCCATCCCTCCTGAATATTGTGAACCCGGTTATATTTATCTACTTGTACCAAAATGTCAAGCGGACTGTTCCCTGTTATAAAACTATATTTTACAAGGACAAAATTTCCCGCCCGTGTATATAGGGGCGCAATGCTGTCGGCACCACAACCGTTCCATCTTCCTGTTGGTAATTTTCGAGCAGGGCCACAAATAATCTGCCTGCGGCCAGACCCGAACCATTTAAGGTATGAACAAACTCGGGTTTACCGCCCGTGCGTTTTTTACAGCGGATCCGGGCTCGCCGGGCCTGATAATCGGTGAAACTACTACAGGATGAAATTTCACGATACGTATTCTGACTGGGGAGCCATACTTCCAGGTCATAAGTTTTGGCGGCAGAGAAACCCAGGTCGCCCGCACAAAGCTCCATCACCCGATAGTGCAAATTGAGTTTTTTAAGAATGGATTCGGCATTCTCGACCAAAGCCTCAAGCTCTGCGGCCGATTCCTGAGGCCGACTAAACTTGACCAGTTCTACTTTGTCAAACTGGTGTTGACGAATCAGCCCCTGGGTGTCTTTGCCGTAAGATCCCGCCTCCCTGCGGAAGCAGGGTGTGTAAGCGGCATAACAGATGGGTAGCGATTCCTCTTCCAGAATTTCATCGCGATGAAAGTTGGTAACAGGAACTTCCGCGGTAGGGATGAGATAAAGTGGGTCGTCGCGGGTAGCAAATAATTCTTCCTCGAATTTGGGAAGTTGCCCGGTACCCTGCATACTCTCTTTATTGACCAGAAACGGTGGATAAAGTTCCTCATAACCGTTTTCCCGGGTTTGCACATCAATCATGAAATTGATCAAAGCGCGTAATAATCCTGCCCCCTGTCCCCTGTATACGGCAAACCGGGCTCCGGAAATTTTCGCGGCTCTTTTTAAGTCGATCAGGCCAAGTCGTTCTCCGATTTCCACATGATTTTTTGGTTTGAATGAAAATTCTGGTTTTTTCCCCCAATCCCGCACCATCCGGTTGGCACTTTCATCGGCACCGTCAGGAATAGAATCATCCGGAATGTTGGGGATGCAGAGCAGTTTCTCCTGCACCTGTTGTTCCAGGGCCTGGATTTTATCATCCAACTCTTTTATGGAAATGTTGATGGTTCTGACCTCTTCCATTACCGGAGAAGCATCCTGTCCTTTTTGTTTTAACTGGCCAACTTCGGCGGAAAGTTTCTTTTTTTTATTTTTCAGCGCTTCCGACTCCTGGAGTCCCAACCGTCGATCCTCTTCAGGTTTTAGTAATTCATCCAGTTCTTTAAAGTCACCACCCCGGCGCTTAAGTTGGCTTTTCACCGCTTCAGGGTCTTCGCGAATTATTTTTAAATCGAGCATCAGTTTTTCTTTTTCATCCTTTTTTCAATACCCTCCAGTTTCATTTTGAGTATGGCGGGATAAATATAGTGGCCCTCCAGAGCTTTAAACAGGTTGTACGATTCTTGCAGATGTCCCTCTTCTTCCAGGCATGAGGCGACGACAAAATCCATATCTTCCCTAAAGCGGCTTTCTGAATACTCCAGATTAAAATTCCGATACTTTTCCCTCGCTTCAGGACAGCGGCTCAGCGTATAAAGAATTTCGATAATTTTAAATTTGGACTCTTCCGCCCAGGAACTTTTGGGATAGTTTTCCAGTAAAATCTCTAATTCCACCAAAGCCTGCTCGTAATTTTGTTTTTTATAATAAATCGAAGCAATACGGTATTGGTGGTCACTATTGTCCTTTTTATTTGCGTAATGGTTGATTAGATTCTGGTATTCGATGATGGCCTGATCGTAATCTTTTAAATTGAATTCGGCAATTTCTGCAATATATTTTTGTGCCGGATAACTAAAGGCTCCTTCCGGATTCATTTGCCGAACTTCCTGAAAATACACCAATGAACGCGGGCTATTGTCTAAACTGAAGTGATAAATTTCACCAAGGCGAAACAACGCTTCTTCCGCAAAGGGGCCGGTGGGGTGCTTTTTCAGGACTTGATTGAACATCTCGATGGCGCTGTGATTTCGGCCTTGAATCCATTCTTCATTAGCGTTTTGGAGGAGTGGGTCCATCTGTTCTGAACAGGAGACCAGGTAAACCCATGCCAGA
>PCTK01000035.1:2527-12688 GCA_002786505.1 Nitrospinae bacterium CG22_combo_CG10-13_8_21_14_all_47_10
GTTGTGCAAAGCCCTCTTCCATGAGGAGAGATTTTATTCAACCAGTTTTTCGATACTGACAACCTGATTGTCTTCGCCGGTCCCTACAAGGCGAACCCCTTGGGTATTTCGACCAATCAGGGATATTTCATTGACCCGCATCCGGACAATGTTGCCATCGGAAGTGATTACCAGAAGTTGATCTTGCTCATCGACCTGCTGTACGCCTACCACGGTTCCTATTTTGGCATTACAGCGGATTGTCATAACACCCTGTCCGCCCCGTCCCTGCTGGGGATATTCTTCCATGGGCGTCCGTTTACCATAACCATTTGAGGTTACTGTAAGAAGATTGTTGCCGGGTTGAACAATTTCCGCGCTCACTACCCGATCATCCTTTTTGAGGCGAATGCCGCGAACCCCTCTACCGGTACGGCCGATAGGGCGCACTTCTTCTTCATTAAAGCGAATAGAAAATCCTTTTTCGGTGGCAAGTAAAATATCGCTTTTCCCGTCACACAATTCCGCCGCAATAACCCGGTCTCCTTCATCAATCGTCAGCCCGATAATACCTCCCTGCCGGGGCTTTTTGTACGCCATCAACGAGGTTTTTTTAACGATACCGCGTTCTGTGGCCACCATGACGAACTTATCTTCTTCAAATTCCCTTAAAGAAAGGATGCTGGCTATGGACTCTCCCGGCTGTAGCCGCAAAAGGTTTGCTATGGATTTTCCTTTGGCTATCCTGCTCACTTCTGGAATAGAATAAACCCTCAACGCATGAATTTTTCCGATACTGGTAAACACCAGAAGATGGCTTAATGTTGAGGCAATAAAAAGTTTTTCGACAACATCTTCTTCTTTGAGGTCCATTCCCCGAATGCCCTTACCGCCTCTTCTTTGAGCCCGATAATTATCAACGGTTTGCCGTTTGATATAACCGCTTCGGGTATAGACAACCACCGCATCCTCATCAGCGATCAGGTCTTCGATGAGTATATCGCCTTCATCCGTTTCTGCAATTTCCGTCCGTCTCTCATTACCATACTTGTTTTTAATTTCTACCAATTCTTCCTTAATAATAGAAAGTTTGATTTCTTCATGGGCAAGAATCTTCAGAAGTTCCTGGATCAGTTTGCGGGTTTCTTCCAGATCTTCTATTATTTTTTGCCGTTCCAGACCGGTGAGGCGTTGCAAGCGCATTTCAAGAATGGCCTTGGCCTGGATTTCCGACAGCTCAAACTCGGTCATGAGGCCATCGCGTGCCGCGGCCGGGTCTGTGGCATTGCGTATAAGCTGAACCACCGCATCTAAATTATCAAGCGCCTTGACCAATCCTTCGAGGACATGTTCTTTCTCGCGGGCTTTCTTTAAATCAAACTCCGTCCTTCGGGTCACCACTTCCTTCCGGAACAAAATAAAATGGTGCAAAAACTCTTTCAGGTTAAGAACCTTGGGCTGTTGATTCACCAAGGCCAACAAAATGACTCCGAAGGTGTCCTGAAGCTGGGTATTTTTATAAAGGGCGTTTAAAACCACTTGGGCCACGGTGCCTTTTTTCAACTCCACCACAACCCGGATTCCTTCCCGGTCTGATTCATCTCTCAGGTCTGAAATCCCCTCCAGTCGCTTGTCTCGTACCAGTTCGGCGATTTTTTCCACCATCCTGGCTTTGTTAACCTGATATGGAAGTTCATTGATGATGATGCGCTCCCGGTCACCCTTCTCCATAGATTCAATCTCGGCGCGTCCTCGAACCCGGATAATGCCCCGGCCTGTTTTATAAGCAGACCATATTCCGTTTCTTCCTTGTATGATTCCTCGGGTTGGAAAATCGGGACCCGGCATTAGCGCAATAAGGTCTTCCACCGTACAATCGGGGTTTTCAATAACGTGAACTGTGGCAGAAATGACTTCTGTCAGGTTATGGGGAGGAATGTTGGTTGCCATACCAACGGCGATTCCCGACGAACCGTTGACCAGCAACTGTGGAAAACTTGCGGGTAAAACGGAAGGTTCTTTAAGCGAATCATCATAGTTGGGAATAAATTGAACGGTATCTTTTTCCAGGTCACGGAGCAGTTCACCGGTGATCTCTTCCATGCGGATTTCTGTGTAACGCATGGCGGCGGCAGAATCGCCATCTATTGAACCAAAGTTCCCCTGGCCATCAATAAGTGGGTGTCTTTGGGAAAACTCCTGCGCCAGACGAACGATAGTGTCATAAATCGCCTGATCTCCATGAGGATGGTATTTACCCATTACATCACCGACGATACGGGCAGATTTTTTGTAGGGCTTGTTCCAGACATTGCCGGTTTCATGCATCGCGTAAAGAGCACGGCGATGAACCGGCTTCAACCCATCCCGGACATCTGGCAGGGCTCGTCCAATGATTACGCTCATTGCGTAATCAAGGTACGAATTTTTCATTTCATCATCTATGTTGATCGGCTCAATCGTTTCCGGCATTCAAATACCTTTCGTATGTATGAACTGGGGACATCATCTATTGCAATGGCGTTTCTTTTAGCCTCTAAATATCCACATTCCGGGCTTGCAGTGCATTTTTCTCGATAAATTCGCGTCGAGGCTCTACCTCTTCTCCCATCAAAATGGTGAACAGGTCTTCCGAAGCAACCAGGTCGTCGGCCCTGACCTGCAAAAGAATTCTGACTTCCGGGTCCATCGTTGTTTCCCAGAGTTGCTCGGCATTCATCTCACCAAGACCTTTATAACGCTGGATATAAATTCCCTTTTTAGCCATATCCAAAACCGCTTGCAATAAATCGTGCTTGGAATTAACGGTCGTGCTTTCCCCATTATTGTTTAAAATAAAAGGTGGGTGATCGGTTTCTTTGAGGGGTTGATAAACTTCCAGGATATTCTGGATAATCACTGATTCCATAAACTCCACATTAAGTTTTAACTGGAAATCTCTCCCGTTATTAGAGCCAAACATTATTATCTGGTAGTTCGCTGTTTCAGGGTCAAACTCCAACTGGAAATGAACATCCTTCAGCTCCTGGTTCAAATCCACCTTTTTAAAATCATGAGAGGTTTTGGCAAAAACCCCATTGTTCCCGTCACGGTCTATTTCTATTAAAAATTCTTTTAATCGATTTTCCTTTTCGGGGCTGATGTCTACACTGTCTTTGAAGTGAACAGGAACATTCAGGTACTGGGACTTGTATGCGTATTTTCCCCGGTTTTCTTCGTCTATCAGAGAGTCGAGAACCTGAAGGATTACTCCTATAACCTGCTCCAGGCTTGTAAATGTTTCTCTTTTTACATTCAGCCCAATTAGAACGTTTACAACTGCCCGTGGGATATTATTCTTCACAACTCGCTCAAAACACTCTTCAAACCGGTATAAATTGTTTATAAGCTGGTTAAGCTCCCGCCTGGTTATCGTTTGGCCGGTCTTTGTAGTGATCTCAAGTTTTTCTATACCTTGTTCCATCAAGAATTTGAATAGGAGTTTTTCGTCTTTTAAATAATTCTCTTTTTTCCCTTTTTTTACTTTATAA
Organism: Nitrospinae bacterium CG22_combo_CG10-13_8_21_14_all_47_10; assembly: GCA_002786505.1. Classification (GTDB taxonomy): domain Bacteria; phylum Nitrospinota; class Nitrospinia; order Nitrospinales; family VA-1; genus LS-NOB. The sequence continues at coordinate 6,037 of PCTK01000035.1, forward strand.
AGCGGGGGTTGGGCAATATACAGATAACCATTTTCAATCAATAGGGGCATTTGACGGAAAAAGAAAGTAAGAAGCAGGGTCCTGATGTGAGCTCCGTCAACATCCGCGTCCGTCATTATGATAACTTTGTGGTAACGGAGATTTTCCATTTTAAAGTCATTCCCAATTCCCGCTCCCAACGCAGTAATGAGAGTGCGAATCTGTTCACTCGCTATCATTTTTTCTGTACGCGCTTTTTCTACGTTGAGTATTTTACCTCTCATTGGCAAAATAGCCTGGAACCTCCTGTTACGGCCTTGCTTTGCAGTACCCCCCGCCGAGTCTCCCTCTACAATATAAATTTCAGAAAGAGCAGGATCTTTTTCTGAACAATCTGCCAGTTTTCCTGGCAACGCACTTACTACCAACGCGCTTTTTCTTCGGACCAGGTCTTTGGCTTTTTTTGCGGCTTCCCGCGCTTGAGCGGCGCTTATAACTTTGGCGACAATCTTTCTGGCTACCTCAGGCTGTTCTTCAAATACTTGTCCCAGCTTTTCATTGACAATTTGTTCAACTATTCCCTTTATGTCGGTATTGCCAAGCTTTCCCTTTGTTTGTCCCTCAAATTGAGGCTCAGGGATATTAATACTCAATACCAGTATCAACCCTTCTCGGGCATCATCTCCCGTCAGGGTAACTCCAACATTTTTTAACAGATTGTTCTGCGTTGCATAACTGTTAATGGTTCTCGTCAAAGCGGATTTAAAACCACTTAAATGGGTACCGCCATCCCGGGTATTGACATTATTGACAAAGGTAAAAACTTCTTCGGAATAACTGTCATTGTATTGGAGTGCCATTTCCAGGTCACAGTCATCCTTACTTCGCTCAATATAAATGGGGTCTGGATGGATACTTTTTTTGTTTTTTCCAAGATGCTCTATGAAAGAACGTATTCCGCCCTCAAACAAGAACTCATTGTCTTTTCCGTCTCTTTCATCATGAATATGTATTTTTACGCCTTTATTTAAAAAGGCCAATTCCCGAAGGCGGTTGGATAAAATCTCGAACCTGAAATTTAAATCTTCAAAAATTCCCGAATCCGGTTTGAAAACTATTTTTGTTCCTGATGAACTTGTTTTTCCAGTAACCTCTAAAGGCGTAACAGGTTTTCCCCTTTCATATTTCTGGGTATAAACCTTTCCATCCTTTCTTATTTCCAAACGCAATGTTTCTGATAGAGCATTGACCACCGACACACCAACACCATGCAAACCCGCTGATACTTTATAAGTATCTTTATCAAACTTGCCTCCGGCATGGAGAACCGTCATCACCACTTCCGCGGCTGAAATATTCCTGTCTGAATGCATGTCAACAGGGATACCTCGTCCGTTATCCAAAACCGTGACCGTGCCATTGATATGCAATACAATTTCTATCTCAGAACAAAAACCGCCAATGGCCTCGTCCACACTATTGTCCACCAATTCAAAAACCAGGTGATGCAAGCCGTCTATACCGGTCCCCCCTATATACATGGCGGGTCTTTTTCGAACAGCTTCTAATCCTTCTAAAATTTTAATATTGGAGGAGTCGTAAGTAGTTTTTTGGGGTGTGTTCATAGATGTTTTAATAATAACTTTATAAGATAAAAATTATATTTATATTTTGTAGTAGATGTAGGGCCTGAAAGTATGTGGAAAAGTCCGCTAAGTTTTCAATTTTAAAGGTAGATTTAATAGAAGAAACTGTTGTTAAAAATGCAATTTTCTGAGTAAAGGGGGGATTAAAATTTACTCTTCTAATTATACCTTATTTTGTGTGTTTTATTCAGGTTTTTTTAACAAGTTTTAGACAGGTTATCCTTTTTCTATAAGATCCATTATTTCTCGAATGGACGTCTGTAAATCTTTGTTTTCTTTAATTAAATTAGATATCTTTTTATAGGAGAAAATCACTGTTGTGTGATCTTTGCCGCCAAACTGGCGACCAATTTCAGGGAGAGATGATTTGGTGTGTTCCCGACATAAAAACATGGCTATTTGCCGGGGAATGGAAATGTCGCGGGTACGCCTTTTTGACTTAATATCCGAAACTTTAAGCCCATAATATCCTGCTACAAACTTGATAATATTATTGATGGTAAAGTGCTTGTTTTTATCCAGAGTAAAATCTTTCAATACTTCTTTGGTTAGCTCCAGATCAAGCTTTCGATGTGTGAAGGAGGAATACGCTATTACCCTGAGCAAAAACCCTTCTAATTCCCGGATATTAGACTTTATATTGCTCGCTATGAAGATAGCCACATCTTGTGGAATGAGCTTTTGATGAAAATCCGCTTTTTTATACAAAATGGCGACTTTGGTTTCTAAATCTGGGGGATTGATATCTGCCACCAACCCGGACTCAAATCGAGACCGTAACCGTTCTTCCATATTTTGAATATCTTTGGGATACCTGTCGCTGGAAATGACCAGCTGTTTATGCGACTCGTAAAGAGTGTTGAAGGTATAAAAAAACTCTTCCTGAGTCCGCTCCTTGCCAGCAATAAATTGAATATCATCAACAAGCAAGACATCCAGAGGCCGATACCGTTTGCGGAAAAACGGCATTTTATCTCTTTTGATGGATTCAATAAGGTCAACGGTAAAGCTCTCGGCAGAAATATAACGGACCCGGGACCCAGGGTTGTCCTCGCAAATTTTGTTACCAATGGCATGCAGAAGATGTGTTTTCCCCAAACCGACAGCACCATATAAAAATAAGGGATTGTAGGCAATAGATGGATTCGTGGCAACGGCCAGGGCCGCGGCATGGGCAAATTGATTGCTTGAACCAACGACAAAGGTTGAAAAATTGTATTTGGGATTGAGAGATGACGAAACGGGTAGATAGGGGTGTTCCGCAAGCTCAACAACCGGAGTTTCTGCGGCCTCTTTATTTTGATCCGTTTGGGCTGAAATTTCAGATTCTATGCAGAAATCTACCAAGATGGGTTTTTCTGTGACAGATTTCAAGGTGGTTTCTATCAGGTCTCGGTAATTTTCTATGAGGCACTTTCTATAAAATTGATTGGGAACCGCAATAGTGATCAAACCATCATCAAAGGTCCGGGGATACGTGGGCGAAAACCAGGTGGTATAGCTTTCAGGGAGTATCTGCTCTTCAATTTTTTCTAAACACTTTTTCCAAAGAGTTTCTTTGACTTCCATAATTTTTGGAAACAAATAATGAGTTGTGGGGGGAAATAGGCGTTCAATATATAAAAGAAGGGCTCTAAAAGCAACCTCTAAAACCCGGAACAAGATCAAAGCTCTCCAACATCAGTAATTACAAAAGTTTTCAAAAATGTTTTTTTAACTGGCTCTCCCAATGATCAATCTTTTTCTCGATACCTAATTTTTAAAAGTTAAAAACGGCATTGTTCCAAGGACTTAGAGGAACGAGACCTTGTTCTTGATTACATGGTTAAGAGGGTCGGCTTAGGAGTCTTTTTTTGGCTGTTTTTTTAAAAAAGGTTTTAATTTCACTTTTTTAAAGTTAGCCCAATTTTTCAAATTTCCAACCAAGCCTTCTGCGCACCGGGCTTTGCCCACCTTAGAGAAAAGGCCGGAATTTCCCGGCCTTTTCTTCCCCTTTAATTTTAACAGGAGATATATTGGAATGGATTGGTTGAAAGGAAAAAAAACGTACATTATTTCTGCATTAATGGTCGTGACTTCACTGGCGCATTTGATCACGGGTGATTTAACACTGGTCCAATTTTTAAATGGTGAGCAAATGATAAACCTTTTTGAAGCCTTTGGGTTCACCACCTTGCGGGCGGGGATCCAAAAAAATCAAAAAGATATTACCTCTGAAATAATAAAAAATATCCACTTTCCCCATGCGGGTTAACGGCAATGATGCGTTTACGATTATTAAATCGATGTCATGAATCTTGAATTATTTCGAGCTCTCACCCCGTGGATTTCGCTCTTGCTTTTGCTGGGACTAGGAACCATTGGCTGGCTGGTACGTTGGATGCTGGCGGAAAATCTTCGCCGGTTCCGTGAATTTAAAGAAAATCTTAATGAGATTGAAAGTACCCTCCGCGATCTTGAGCGGGTAAGACAAGATGACCAAAAATACCTGTTTGAGCAATACGTCGACAAGAAAGTATTTTATGTTGCTGTCGGGAAAAACGAAGCTTTGATAGGCAGAATATTTAAACAGTTAAATGAACTTGCAAAATCGGTGAACCAGATCGTCGGTGCCCTGCATGCAGGAGAAAACAGAAATGTCTAAACCTTTATCGGCCAACCTGGATCGTCTTGATGAATTGTTCCTGGGGCTTGATGAATTAAAAAAAATTATTTTGAACTTGATTCTTGATTTTCCTGACGATTTAAAAACTCATCGAGTTTATTGTGCCTATGCCGGAAAAATTTTGGAAACCATTAAGACCCGCATTCAGGTTGAAAGCATGGACCCGGACTGGCTTCTTTCAGAAGCATTAAAAACAGTTGCCCTTTTTCTTGCAGAAAATGGGGAAATTAGCGCGGCCAATTTTGTGGGGAACCACATAGAAGAAATTGAGGAAAAAGTTAAACAAACATGGTGGCAACCCGAAGGAAAAAAAGCATTGAACCAAAATATAAAACAGGGATCTTCATCAAGGAGCTCCTTAAACCATTTGGTAAAACCAGCCAAAAAGAAAGAGACAACCGCAGAAGCCGGGCTATAAAAGAATTTAAGTATTTTGCCCAGAAATACTTTCCTCACCATTTAACAGCAAAACCTTCATCCATGCATGAAGATATGTTTTCGCGCTATGAGCAACAAATCAATAATTCTGAATCATCCGGTAAAGGAGGAAAAGAAGCATTAGCCGCTCCACGCGGCAATGCCAAATCTACCCTTAGTACGCTCATTCTGCCGCTCTGGTGTATTGCCGGGGCAAAAAGAAAATTCATCGTTATTATTTCTGACACTGCGGAACAGGCCGAAGAATTTCTTGATGGCATTAAATCCGAACTGGAAGCCAATGAAAGGTTGATGGCGGATTTTCCCGAAGCTTGTGGTCCCGGTCGCACCTGGAAAGCGGCAAAACTAATAACCGAAAATGGGATTGCCGTCCGTTGCTGGGGAAAACGTAAGAGAATGCGGGGAGCCCGGCATGGAAATCGGCGGCCTGACCTGGTTATTTGTGATGACCTGGAGGACGATGAGAACATCGATTCTCCGGAACAAAGAGAAAAGGACCGCAAGTGGTTCTTTAAAGCTGTGATGAAGATTGGCGGCCGATACACCGTTTATATCGTTATCGGCACACTTCTTCATTACGATTCCCTACTGGCCCGATTATTGACACGGCCAGGCTGGAATAGCAAAAAATGGCAGGCGGTTATTCGCTGGTCTTCTTCCCAGCTTTGGGAAAAGTGGGAAGGAATTTACACCTCCCGCTCTCGGGATGCGGGAGAAGAGGCCGAGAAATTTTTTTCCAGGCATCAAAAAGAAATGTTACGGGGCACGTGCGTCCTCTGGCCCGAAGTAGAAAATTACTATTATCTGATGACCATGAAGGTTTCAGATGGTCCGGCCTATTTTGACTCTGAAAAACAGAACGAGCCGGTTAATCCCGAGGATTGTTTGTTCCAGGAAGAATGGTTTTGTTTTGCGCCCGAACCGGTACCCATCCAAAAGGAAACCAGGTTCTATTGTTCCATTGACCCATCCATGGGCTCATCCTCCAACAGGGCTGATCCGTCAGCCATCCTCATCGGAGCCCTTCAGCCCGATGGGATTATTGACATTATCCACGCGGATATTCAGAAACGGCATCCAGATTTGATCATGGAAGCGCTTTTTGATTACCACCATCAATACCAGTTTGAAGGAATCGCTATTGAGGAAATTCAATTTCAACAATTGTTCAAGGACCAAGTGATTAAAGAAGGAGCTAAACGAAAAATATATCCCCCGGTGGAAGGGGTTCGCCCTATCAATGATAAAACTCTGCGGATTTCGAAACTACAACCCCATATTAAAAATGGACTAATTCGATTCCGAAGGAACCAGACCGTTTTTTTGGAACAGTTAAAATATTTTCCTAAAGCCAGCCACGATGATGGGCCTGATGCTCTGGAGATGCTTTTTAACCTTATCAACAAGGGCTTTAACGGCCCTCGAATCCGGCGGGTTGCCTGAAAAAATTAATGGGTTTTGTTTATTAATTATATGTAAATTTTTAAAGGAGCTTTTTATGACAGATCCTTTCAAGGAACATGAGGCGGCCCTCACTAGCCCGGCTCGTAACGCATTTGTCGTTACACCCGATGATGCCATAGATCTACCTATCACCTGTCGATCTTTGTTTGTAGGCGGAGCGGGTGATGTTTCAGCCATTCTGGCCAAAGAAATTTCGGCGGTTATTTTTAAAAACGTTCCAGCGGGTGCGGTTTTACCAGTTTCTGTTAAAAGAGTTGAGGCCACGCTTACCACGGCAACCGACATCGTGGGGCTCTACTGATGAAACTTGGAATGGGAATGGGGTTGACGAATATCAGGGGCGTTGGAAAACCCGATGGGTTCCCTATCCCTTCGGCCCACGCAAAATTATTGCTGAATTTTGATTCGGATTTTGCGGATTCATCAATCCACAATCGAACTCCAACTCTTGCTGGATCCA
>PCTK01000223.1:0-8981 GCA_002786505.1 Nitrospinae bacterium CG22_combo_CG10-13_8_21_14_all_47_10
ACGCGGGGATCTGTAAAATATCAAGCACCTCCGCCGCAGGCTCAACTTCCTCTTCCTTATGAACATCAGACAAAATGGGGATATCGAGATCGGTCTTTATCTTTTGCAGGATTTTTAATCCTTCTTTCAACCCAGGGCCGCGAAACGATTGAATAGAAGAACGGTTGGCTTTATCGTAAGAAGCTTTGAAAATAAAAGGCACTCCCAGGTCTTCGGTAATGCGTTTCAGTTTTACGGCGATATCCCGGACAATTTTTTCAGACTCAATCACGCAGGGACCCGCGATCAGCGCTAAAGGGTTTCTCCCCCCTATATTAAAGGCGCCTGTAGAAACGGATTGGGTGATTTTGGGTGTATTGCTCATTCGGGCCTCGGTGAAAGGGCACTCTGCACTTCCTGGGAAATGGGAACAGGATGAGGCACTTCGGTGCGGGGGGGCAGTCCTTCCTCGGCAAGAATGCCTAACATGATTTCGCGCACCTTTTCGTTATTGCTGGCTTTATATACGTTGGGAAACCCGTTGGCCGTGATTTCCGCAAGAATGATATCTGGAAACTCATCCGTGAGAAGAAAAATTACAGGAATTTTCCGGAATTTCTTTTTTATATTCATCAGATGCTTGATCTCGTTTTTTTCCTTACGCGGGACAAACACCATCAGGTCGCAACTAATCAGGTCGGATTTTTTAAAACAATCGTTGGGAGAAACAAATGTCATGACCGTGAAAATTTCTTCACTGAGAAATTTAGCCAAATGGATGCGCTCACCCCTGATGGGGTCAACGATGAAGATGGTTTTGTAATCCATGAAATTTTCCTGAAGTTGAAATCGTTGTCTGTTGTCCAAGTTTAACATTAAACGGAGCGCCGGTAACGTAAAATCAGTTCCGCCCCGGGCGCGGGGTTTGCTTTATTCATTGCCCTGTGGAACAATAATACAACGCAAGAACGGCAAACCATCTGATACTCGGGTTATTCAAATGAACAAACAAATTAGTTTCCTGTTTCTGATTTTGTTTTTGGTCGTCCCTCCCGCTTATTCCAAAGACCGTGTGGTCGTCGTTGAAATTTCAGGAGCGATCAACCCGGCAGTCGCCGAATATGTTTCCCATGAAATCACCCAGGCCAACGACGAGAAGGATGCGTTGATCGTGTTGCATATGGATACCCCCGGCGGACTGGACACTTCCATGCGGCAGATCATCAAGAAAATCCAAAGCTCCCAGGTTCCAGTGGCCTCATTTGTTGCGCCCAGTGGTTCCAGGGCCGCCTCAGCGGGAACCTTCATCACTATAGCGTCGCATATTGCCGCCATGGCACCCGGCACCAATATTGGTGCCGCCCATCCGGTAAATATGATGGGGGGGGGAGGGGAAGGGAAGGAAGCGCAAACCATGGAGAAAAAAGTGGTTAATGATGCCGCCGCCTACATCCGTTCTCTGGCTGAACTTAGAAAACGCAATGCGCATTGGGCGGAACTTGCGGTGGTCAACAGCGTTTCCATATCTGCGGAAGAGGCCAGGAAGCTCAATGTCATTGACTTCATTGCCGAGGATGTGAATGCCCTGGTGCTGGCTTCTGATGGCAGGGAAATTCAGGTTGCTTCAGGTTCCGTCACGCTCAAGACCAAAAACCTGCAAATTGTTTATCACGAGATGAACCCGCGGCAAAAAATGCTGGATATCATTTCCAGTCCTAATGTTGCCTACATCCTCATGATGCTTGGAATGGTGGGGCTTTATTTTGAATTGTCCAATCCAGGGTTGGTTCTGCCCGGGGTTATTGGGGCCATCAGCCTCATTCTCGCGCTTTATGCCATGCAGGCTTTGCCGATCAACTACGCGGGACTTCTGCTGATTCTTTTTGGCGTGATTCTGTTTATCGCTGAAATCAACGTCATGAGTTATGGCTTGCTATCTGTGTCCGGGGTGATATCGATTTTTCTAGGGTCCACCATGCTGATAGACAGTGACGACCCTGCCATGCAGATTTCCAGGGCTATCCTTTACCCGACGCTGGGCATGACAATTATTCTGTCGCTTGGCATCGTTGTTTTCGCTACCCGCACTCGAAGCCTCAAAAAATTGGGAGGGATGGAGGGAATGATCGGTGAAACCGGTCTGGTGAAAAAAGCCTTAAACCCGCGAGGCACTGTCATGGTCCACGGGGAGTTGTGGGAAGCGGAGGCGGAAACCCAGGTCAACGAAGGAGATACCGTTCGAGTCGATTCGGTGGAAGGCCTGAAAATTAAAGTTTCTCCACTGCCCACCAGCGTGACGATGGACCCCGCGAAAAACCCTTCATGACAATAGCTTTCCCATGTCTCTGCCATCCAGTCGAGTTAATAAGATGACGTGGACTCAGTCGGCCGGTCTGCTGGTTTTTTTTGTCCTGGTCTATGTGGGCTTTCTGCTACTTTTCGAAAACAAAATTATTTTTCATCCTTCCCGTTATCCGGAGGGGTACTGGAATCCCGCTTCTACCGGCGTTCCGGCGCAAGATGTCTATTTTATGGCGGAGGATGGGGTCAAACTGCATGGATGGTTTATTCCTGCTCCCAATGCAGTCGCGACCTGGCTCTGGTTCCACGGCAATGCTGGCAACCTCAGCCACCGGCTCGATAATATCCAGCGTCTCAAGCCGCTCAACCTGAATATTTTTATATTTGATTATCGCGGCTACGGAAGAAGTGAAGGCGAACCTGATGAGCAGGGAATCTATAAAGATTCCAAAGCGGCCTATAAAAAGGTTCTGGAGATGGATACTGTGTCTGTCGATTCACTGTTTTTTTTTGGCCGTTCTTTAGGCGGCATTTGCGCGGTGGAAACAGCCATGAATTATCCTGCCAGAGGGTTGATTCTGGAATCCGCGTTCACCAACTCGGCGGATATGTCAAAACAGGTTTTGCCGTTTATTCCTTTGGGTTGGGCGATCCGATCGAAACTGAACGCAATCGAGAAAATTCCTCACCTGAAGCTCCCAAAACTGTTCTTGCACGGCACGCGCGATGAGATCGTCCCTTATGCCCTTGGGCGCAAATTATTTGAACAGGCCGGGGACCCTAAATCATTTTACCCTATCGAAGGGGCCGGGCATAATGACACGTATATTTTGGGTGGCGCCGGTTATTATGAGGCATTGGGCCGGTTTATTACCGAAACTCTGACAAACTCCAACAATAGAGGATGACCTTCGTGGGATTTTAGGTTACATTTTCCCCTGCGGTTTTTTTTAGCGAGGTTTTGAAATATTCCTATGACAGTACGTAAAGAAATTCTACAAGATATAAAAACTGTGGTGATCAAGATTGGAAGCAGTGTTATTTCCAATCGGGATAAAGGCCGGTCGTCTTTGGAGTGCGGGTTGAGTAAGGACTGGGTGCGGCATTACGCCCGAAAAATAAAGATCATACGTGATAAAGGTTACGATGTGGTGCTGGTCTCATCCGGTGCCATCATGGCAGGGCGTGAACGCCTGGAGTTTGGCCGCGCCGATTTAACCGTTCCAGAAAAACAGGCCTGCGCCGCGATTGGCCAGAGCTTCCTGATGCATACCTATGAGAAGGCTTTCGAGAAAAAAGGGCTGAAGGTTGCCCAGATCCTTTTGAGTCACGAGGACCTTGGCAACCGCACGCGTTACCTGAACGCCAAACACACCATAGAGGCACTTCTGGAAAAGGGCGTCATCCCCATCATCAATGAAAACGATTCGGTCACCGTTGAGGAAATCAAAATCGGCGACAACGATACCCTTTCTGCAACTGTAGCCTGCCTTGTGGACGCGCAATTATTGATCATTTTTTCCGATGTTGAGGGTTTGTATGACCGGGACCCTTCTCTGAAAAACAGGCCTGGCGCTCAAAAAGCCCAGTTGATTTCCCATATTTCCAGAGTCAATGAAGACATTGAGCGGATTGCGGGAAAAAGCAATAATCGTTTGACGGTTGGCGGAATGATCACCAAGGTTCTGGCGGCAAAAAAAACCATGAGCTTTGGCATTCCCACGCTAGTGGTCAATGGACTGGACGACAAGGTCGTCGAGAAAATTTTTGCCGGCAAAGATGTGGGAACATTATTCTGGTCAGGAAAAGGCAAGATTCGTGACCGCAAGCATTGGATCGCGCATACCTTGAAATCCGCCGGAACACTGACCCTTGATGAAGGAGCCCGGAAGGCCCTGGTGGAAAGGGGGAAAAGCCTACTGCCAGCTGGGTTGATTAAGGTTCAGGGCAAATTTGAGTTTGGAAGCGCCCTGACCCTCATCGACGAATCGGGTGCTGAAATCGGCCGCGGACTGGTCAACTATAACTCCCGCGACCTCGATAAAATTAAAGGCATGAAAACCACCGCGGTGCGCAGTCTGATGGGGGAATCTTATTACGAAGAAGTGATTCACCGTGACGACCTTGTTGTCTTCGACTACCGTGGAGGCAATGAGCAATAACATGTTGGGCCGGGAAACCCTTTGTCCGCAGATAACGACATTGCCAGTCACCAACGGAGGTACTCCACTAGCCGTGGAGGCAATGAGCAATAACATGTTGAGCCGAGAAACCCTTTGCCCGCAGATAACGACATTGCCAGTCACCAACGGAGGTACTCCGTATGGCTAAATGGTGGGAGAAAGAACCACTTCGGTTTGAATGCCAGCCCGATTGTTTCAAGTGTTGCGTTAAACCGGGCATTGTGCATTTTGATCGTGAAGATATTCGCAACGCCTCCGACTTTTTGAAAACTTCTCCGGCAGAGTTCAAGCAAACCTACCTCACCCGCGATGATGGCGAGTGGCTCCTCGAAGTCGGGGAAGAAGGCGAACCCTGTCCTTTTTTGACCAGTCAGGGATGCGGCATTCAGGAAGGCAAGCCGAAACAATGCTCATCCTACCCGTTCTGGCGAGAGAATATGGACTCGAAATCCATGTGGAAGCTGGTCGGTGGGTTTTGTCCCGGTATTGATATCGGGCCGATGATCCCAATAGAGACCATAAAATCCTTCCTCAAAAAATTCACCTGCTAGGCGTGGGGCCATTGCTGGCCGGGTTGACAAGATGGGGGTGGGTGAGGATAATACCCCGCTGGGCGCAAATTTTATCCGTTTTTGTTGTTTATTTGGAGAGGTTCGTATGTCGGTTGCCGTAGTAGTGGGAATGCAGTGGGGCGATGAAGGGAAGGGCAAGATCATCGACCTGCTTGCCGAAAATGTAGATGTGGTGGCGAGGTACCAGGGCGGTCATAATGCCGGGCATACCATTTGTTTTAACGAAAAACAATTCGTCCTGCACCTCATCCCATCCGGTATTTTCCATGAAGATAAATTATGCGTCATCGGCAACGGGGTCGTGGTGGACCCTCGCGCTTTGGTGGATGAATTGCGCCAGTTGCAGGAAACCGGAGTTGATCTGGAGGGTCGGCTGGTTATCAGTGACCGGGCCAATATTATCATGCCTTATCACGGCACCAGCGATAAAGGGCGTGAGAGCGAAAGCGGATTCCAAAAAATTGGCACCACGGGAAGAGGCATTGGCCCCTCCTATGCGGATAAAATCGCCAGGGCTGGAATCAGGACTTGTGACCTGCGGGATGAAACCTATTTGAAGGATCGGTTACAGGCCAATTACGAAGAAAAACAAAAGGTTTTGAAAAGCCTTTACGGAACCGAGTTGCCCGGGTTCAACAGCATGCTTGATGAGTTGATGGGCTTCCGGGAAACGATTTTAAAATATATTGCCGATACCCACGTTCTCCTGCGTGACCAGATCGCCCAGGGGAAAAATATTTTGTGTGAAGGTGCGCAGGGCACCATGCTGGATGTCGATCATGGCACTTACCCGTTTGTGACTTCATCCAATTCAACCGCAGGGGGCGCCTGCACGGGTTTGGGCATCCCGCCCACGAAGGTGGATCGAGTGCTGGGCGTGATCAAGGCTTACACCACCCGGGTTGGTGAAGGTCCGTTCCCAACTGAATTGACGGATGCGGACGGCCAGCAACTCGGCAAGGTCGGGCACGAGTTTGGCGCGACGACCGGCAGGGCTCGACGGTGCGGATGGTTTGATGCGGTGGTTGGCAGATACGGCGTCCATCTCAATGGCGTTTCTGCGTTGATTCTCACCAAAGTTGATGTCCTGGATGGCTTCAAATCCATCAAGGTTTGTACCGGCTATGAATACAAAGGGAAAACATTCCTCGATATGCCTGCGGACCCGGAAGTGCTGGAAAACTGCCAGCCGGTATACAGCGAGTTTGACGGTTGGCAGGAGAGCACTGTCGGGATAAAGCAATACGACAAGCTCCCCCAAAACGCCAGGGATTATATCGCCCGACTGAGTGAACTGGTGGAAACTCCGTTCATGATGATCTCCACAGGCCCGGACCGGGAGCAAACCATCCAGCGCGAGCCTTTGTTCTAGTCCCCTTCTCCCTCTGGCGGCAAAACCTTCTTGTTCTTCCCTTATCTTTGATATAATGAAAAGATAATTGTGTAACCTTTTTAGGATGCGGCCATGTTGACCATCGGCATACTGGTTTCAGCCTGCCTGTTTTTTTATTTTGTCGGTTACCGGGCTTATGCCCAGCGTCTGGACCGGGAATTGATTCGCCCGGAATTTTCCAGGGAAACCCCTGCTATAAAACAAAACGATGGTGTGGATTTTGTGCCCAGTAAACCGCTGGTGTTGTTCGGGCATAATTTTGCCTCCATTGCCGGGGCCGGTCCGGTCATTGGTCCGATCATTGCCATGCACCATTTTGGCTGGGCGATCACGTTATTTTGGATTTTAATCGGCAATGTGTTCATCGGCGCGGTTCACGATTACCTGACGCTGATGGTCTCGGTGCGCAACCGTGGCAGTTCGATTGCGGACATCGCGGAAACGACCATGGGTTACCGGGCCAAGGCTGTGTTCGCCATTTTCCTTGTTCTGGCCATGCTGTTGGTGATCGCCGTGTTTGGTGTGGTGGCCGCCAAAACCCTCATTGCCCAACCTGAGATGGTCTTCCCCACATTCGCCATTATTCCCGTGTCGATGATCCTCGGCTGGTGCATCTACAAAAAGAATTTCAACCTCCCGGCCGTCTCCGCCGTTGCGGTGCTGGTGGTCATAGCGAATATCTATATCGGATTCAAAATTCCCCTGCCCTTGCCGAATGAGGGCGTGCTGGGTCTCTCCCCGCTTATGTTCTGGTTTGTCGTGTTGATGATCTATGCCGGGGTGGCCTCCATCTTGCCGGTGCAAACGCTTTTGCAACCGCGCGATTATCTTTCTACTTATATCCTGTTTGGTTCCATGTCGCTGGCTATCGTTGCCCTGTTATGGGTGGCACCGGGACTGAACACCCCGGTGTGGAGGGGGGCCATGTCTGATGTGCAGGGCCCGGTCTGGCCGATGCTGTTTGTGCTGGTGGCCTGTGGTGCGGTGTCGGGGTTCCACTCTCTCGTGGCGGGCGGCACCACTTCCAAGCAATTGGCCAATGAAATGCAGGGCAAGCCCATAGCCTATGGCGGCATGCTCACCGAAGGCGTGGTTGCGGTTGTCACCGTCCTGCTGGTTGGCGGCGGACTTTACTGGGTGGCCCCGGCTGGCGGCGGTGTTGATATGGCGCAACTGGGGTTTCGCGAGACCCTGCAATCCGGCGGATGGATACTGGCATTTGGCAATGGATACGGTAACGTGGTGCACCAGATGTTGCCGGTTTTGAGCTTTACGTTTGCCTCCATGATCGCCGTACTGGCGTTGAACACGTTTGTGCTGACCACTCTTGATACGGCGGTGCGCATCACCAGGTTTCTGGTTCAGGAATCCTTGGGGAAACCGATCCCCTTTTTTCGTGATAAATATATTGTGACCATTGCGGTGGTTTTCCTGGCCTACCTGATTGGTGCGACCGATGGCTGGCAGAAAATCTGGCCTATTTTTGGAGCGACCAATCAGCTCATTGCGGCGGTGGCCCTGTTTGTGGTGGCAACGTGGTTGATGGCGGTCAAACGTCCGACACATTATGTGCTTTATCCGGCTGTGTTCATGGTTGTGACCACGGTCGGGGCATTGGCCTGGCAGGCGTATCAATTTTATACCGCGCCCGAACCGCATGTGTTTCTCGGCACGGTGGCGGTGGTGCTCATCGGGCTGGCAGTGTTTGTCGGATACGAAGCCATGCAAGCCCTTAAAGGAAGAAGAATGGTTGTGGGCCAGGTTGCGGAAGTCCCTTCCAACGCCGAGTAATTCCAGATAATATTTGGCTGACAAGTTTGAATAGTTTAAGATAAATGCCATTCAATAAATTTCGAGAGTGAACCTGTTGTGAAGATCAGCGAAATCCTCGCCATTCAGGCAAAACTGAAAGAAAAAAACGCTACCGCGAATAAGCCGAAACCAAAGCCGAAAGCGAGTGCCAACACCAAAAAAGCTCTCAAAGTGGTGCGCACGAAAGAAACTCCCAACCCCAACGCCTTGCAGTTCGTCATCAATGCCGTGCTTCTTGATAACGGCAACATTTCCTTCGCCAGCAAAAAAGAAGCGGAAGGCGACAAGATGGCCGAAGCCCTGTTCGAGCGGCCCGGTGTGCTGAGCGTGTTTGTCATGGATAATTTCGTCACCGTGACCAAAGACGAGAAGACAAGCTGGGTTCCGCTGAAAGACCGCATCTGGAAAACCATTGACGAGACGGTGACTCCTTATCTGGCCGAAGGCAAAGTGCAGTTGAGCGAAGTCGATGTCATCAACTTTGCGAAGTTGGATAACGAGAAGAAACTTCAGGGAATCGAAATGGTGCTCAACCGTTCGATCCGCACCAACCTCGCGCAAGACGGCGGCGGCGTGGAACTGAAAGGCATTGACGGCGACGAAGTCAGCATCCATTACCAGGGAGCCTGCGGCAGTTGCCCGACCTCCACGAGCGGAACCCTGCAATACATCCAAACCCAACTGCGCCAGCAACTGCACCCCAAACTGACCGTCAAATCTGTGTAACCGGCGAGCCGCCGG
>PCTK01000223.1:9028-9672 GCA_002786505.1 Nitrospinae bacterium CG22_combo_CG10-13_8_21_14_all_47_10
CGTCTGAAGGCTTGATGGACTGAGGTGAGGGGGAACTTCAAGGAACCCCTGTTTTTCAAAGTACCCTTGCAGGGCATGAATTATAATGAAAAGGTCAATGCAAGGGGCTGGGGTGATTTGCTTTTCGGGTTTTGTCAGTAGCTCATTTTAATAATTCCTCTCCCCTTGAGGGAGAGGTTAGGTGAGGGGGAAATAAATATCTCTTCCAAATCTTTCGCAAGAAAACTTCGAAGCAACTCGACCGATGCAGAATCAAAGTTATGGTCTGCCCTTAAAAACCGCCAGTTGGGAAATTTCAAATTCCGTCGCCAGGCACCCATAGGAAAATACATTGTCGATTTTGTATGCCATGAGAAATGTTTGATCGTTGAAGTCGATGGCGGTCAGCATATGGAAGCGTCGGTGGCTGATAATGACCGCACGGCATGGTTGCTATCGCACGGGTACCGGGTCATTCGGTTTTGGAACGATCAGGTCTTGAAAGAAACCGATGCAGTTCTAGAAGGAATTCTGCGTTGCCTGAGTGAGAAAAAACAGCGGTAAAAATATTGAGCCCCCCTCATCCTAGCCTTCTCCCTCCAGGGGAGAAGGGGTTTTTACTTCCTCTCCCTTGAGGGGAGAGGATTGAGGTGAGGGTGATTTCA
>PCTK01000223.1:9774-10141 GCA_002786505.1 Nitrospinae bacterium CG22_combo_CG10-13_8_21_14_all_47_10
GCTTGTCGAAGGACCCCCCTTTCTTTCCCTGCGCAAAACGGGTAGAATCGAATCGTGGAATTTGAATGCATGGTGAGGTCAAGAAGCTCGTGGTTTTATACTTATAAAATCTATGGAAAAAATGAATTGGGAAAAGCTTCTATCTGATGAACGAAAAGGGGATAAGGGTACCTCCAAACCGGTGCCTCCAAAATCCCCCGAGCCAAGGTCTGAGTTTCAGCGAGATTTTGATAGAATCGCGTTTTCATCTTCCTTTCGAAGACTTCAGGATAAAGCCCAAGTCGTTCCCCTTGCGGAAAGTGATTATCCCCGAACTAGATTGACTCATAGTGTAGAAGTTTCGATAGTGGGTCGATCCTTAGGGATA
>PCTK01000224.1:0-462 GCA_002786505.1 Nitrospinae bacterium CG22_combo_CG10-13_8_21_14_all_47_10
CGTTGTAGAGGCGAAATGAGAAAAACAAAAAGGCAAATCACCCCAGCCCCTCTTTGAAAAAGAGGGGTCCATTACAGCTCCCCCTTCTACGAAAGGGGGTTGGGGGGATTTGGTTTTCTATCTCTATCCATCGCTGTTCATCTGTTGTTCCAAAGGGTTCTCACTGGCCCCACGCCGAGTGGTGGTGGGCTATTTTAAGGAGTCTTTAACCGCTTTGGCGATGTGGTTGGCGGACAGGCCATATTTCTCGAACAGTTCGGGGCCGGTGCCGGTCTCGGCGAACTGATCTTTCACGGCGATTCGTTTGAACGGTTTGGAAATTTGCGCATCGAGCAGAACTTCGCCGACGGCAGAGCCCAATCCGCCTATGAGGTTATGATCTTCTGCCGTGATGACAGCCTTATGGCTGTCTGCGAGTTCAATAATGAGATCGCGGTCTATCGGTTTCAGCGTTGAGATATT
>PCTK01000224.1:478-764 GCA_002786505.1 Nitrospinae bacterium CG22_combo_CG10-13_8_21_14_all_47_10
ATACCGTCTTTTTCCAGCATTTCCATTGCGGTCAGGCTTTCCTGAACCATGATTCCCGTGGCGAAAATAACCAGATCGGAGCCTTTTTTGACCACCCTGCCCTTGCCGATTTCAAATTTGTAGGAACTGTCGAATATGCCTTTGACCTTTGATCTGCCAAGGCGAAAATAAGCCGGGCCAATATATTCGGCCAGGGCTCGGGTGGCCTGCATGGTTTCTTCCCAATCTGCCGGTTGCACCACGATCATGTTAGGAATGGCCCGCATATAGGCGATATCAACTATCA
>PCTK01000224.1:825-13089 GCA_002786505.1 Nitrospinae bacterium CG22_combo_CG10-13_8_21_14_all_47_10
GTTTGTGTTGGAGTACGCGACGCTGACCAAGACCTGATCCATGGTTCTACCAAGTAAAAAACAGGCAAAACCGGTGGCGAATGGAATTTTACCAGCGGTGGCCAGCCCAGCGGCGGTGCAGACCATATCGGCCTCGGCAATCCCCATATTAAAAAAGCGGTCGGGAAATTTATCGCCGAATTTTTTAGAACGTGTGCTGTCACTGACTCCAGCATCGAGAACAACAATGCGCGGATCAGAGCCTATTTCTACGAGGGCTGTGCCATAGGCATCACGGGTGGGTGCAGTTTGCATTTTTATACCAGTTCCTTTAAGGCTTTTTCGTAATCTTCCGGCGATGGTGCCACACCGTGCCAGGCGGTTTTGCCTTCCATAAAACTAACCCCTTTGCCCTTAATCGTGTCTGCGATGATTACACGGGGTTTTTCTGGATCCAGCGGAAGTTGTAACACGTCCATAATGGCTTTCATATCATGACCATCAATTCGATGAACATCCCAATTGAAGGCTCGCCATTTATCTTCCAGGGGCTCCAGGTCTTTCAAGTCTTTGGTGATATTATCCTGAGCAACCTTGTTGTAATCGACGATAGCAATAAGGTTGTTGGATTTGAATTTGTCTGCGGACATGGCCGCTTCCCAGATTTGTCCTTCCTGCAACTCACCATCCCCCAGAATGACGTAGACCTTGGAGTCATAGCCGTCCAGTCTGGTTCCCAGGGCTATTCCGTGGCCTATGCTTAGTCCCTGCCCCAGGCTTCCTGATGCAATTTCGACTCCAGGGGTTTTGGGGTGAGGATGCCCGGAAAGAAACCGTGGGCTGTTGATTTTGCGGTAGCTGTCCAGATCCGATTCCGCGATATAACCTGCCTTGGCAAGGACCGAATAATAAATTCCAGACGCATGGCCTTTACTTAGCAGAAACCGGTCTCTTTTGGGGTCTTTAGGGTTTTTGGGGTCGTATTTCAAGATTCCCCCAAAAAACAGGGCTGTCATGAGGTCCGTCGCGGAGAAACTGCCTCCGGGATGCCCTGACCCAGCCTGAAAAATTATTTTCAGGGCAAGTCTTCTTAATTCCAAAGCTGTTTTTTCGAGTTGCTTGATATCTGGGGTTGCCAATGGCCTGTCATTCATAAAAATATTCAAGGACACAAAATTGTGTCCCTGCTTATATCACAACCTCTTTGTTTTTGCGAATTGAAAAGAATATTTTTCTGGGCAGAAAAATATTTAATATCCAGAGTAATGCCCTTCAGCAGGCCGGTTATAAAGGTTTGGGCTTTTCAAGGAATTCACTGCAAAGCGAAAGAAGGTTTTCAAAGTTAACCGGTTTGGCAAAGAATGCATTCGCCCCGGCTTCAAGAACTTCTGCCTCGGAATATCTTAAATCCCCGGAGATCGCGATAATCTTGATATTTTTTGTTTTTTCATCGGACCGGAGATCTTTGCAAACTTCAACCCCATTAATGCCCGGAAGCGTGATGTCAAGAATCATAATGGTAGGGTGGAACTCAGCGGCTTTTTTACCGGCCTCCCAGCCGTCATAGGCGGTTTCAACGACAAAATCGTTTTTAAGAAATATTTTTTTGAGTAAATCACAAAACTTTCTTTCGTCGTCGACAACAAGCACTTTGCGGATGGATTTTTCCCTTTCTTCCTTCTCAAGAATTTCCTTGATCATGGAAATGGTGTACCCCTTTTTTTGTAAGGCATAAACCTGTTTACAGCGTTCCTCGACCCATGCGGGATAATAACCGACAATCCCCTTGCCTCCCGGATGGCCTTCTTTCACAGGGTCAGGAAAAAAGCGGTATTTTTTCTGCCACAGCCAAAGGGTTTTACGGGTAATGGGAACTACTTTTAAAATATCAGCCGCTGTAATTCTTGACATGGTCTTCCTTCTGAAAATATTTTTTTATATGGGTTTTCATGATTCATTTGTTACGCATCTAACTATAAACCAATCCCCAAATTCGCGCAACAGTAAATGTAAAAATTTCTCAGCCAGATTTCTCTTCTGAATTCAAAAGCTATTCCATTTTTCTAATTATTTTTAAATTTGCAGGCAAAAAGCTAGTGTTAAAAATAGTTCATTTTAAAGTGTTAACTGGAAATGTTTGCTCATTTTGTGTTAAGAAACTAATCAAGCCTGTTTGCCAAAAATCCGATAAAATACTGATAATACGTTAATTTTAAAGACCCGCAACCTTGAAAAATGCCGGGAAACGGTACTGATTAGCCGTTTCTTTTGGTGAGCCCTTTAAATATAATGGTTTTAACTCCTGCAACCTTTTTAGAGTCTTGTACTTCATGAAGAATACTTTGTTGTTTCTGCAATTTTTAATTTATTTTTTTTCACTACTTTCTAATTCTGTAGCCGGTGCGAGTGAGCCTTTACCTTTGACGTTGAAGGACACCGTGGAGAGAGTTTTAAAAAATAATATCAGCATTTCTGTTCAAGGTTATAACTCTCAAATAAGCGAGCAATCAATATTTGAAAAGGAAGCCGATTTTGATCCCACCGTGGATTTTGAGTTCACAGTAAAGGAAGAAACCCGGCAAAGGGCTTCAACGCTTGCCGACGCGAAGACCAGGAACCAGGATTATGACTGGGACTTTTCAGTCACCCAGAAATTCATCACCGGCGGGGATTTTGAACTATCTGTGGATAGTAACCGAAACCAAACCAGTTCTTCATTTACCTCTCTAAATCCGCTGTATTCCTCAGATTTGGCCCTGACGGTCACCCAGCCTCTTCTTAAAGATTTTGGAATCGATCTCAACAAGCGCGAAATCTACATTGCGAAAAACGATCAAAAGATTTCTGATCATCAATTCACAGAAAAGGTCATTAATACTCTCACGGACGCTGAAAATATTTATTGGGACCTGGTTTTCAGCATTGAAGACCTGAAAGTCAAAGAAACTTCGCTTCAAAGAGCCCGTGATCTGGAAAAAAGGGTTAAGGCCCAGGTTGAAGTGGGAACCCTTGCGGAGTTGGAAATTCTTCAGGCCAAATCAGAGGTGGCTTCAAGGGATGAGCAACTCTTGAATGCCCAGAATTTGATAGAGGATAATGAAGATAGTCTTAAAAATATTATAAATATGTCTTTTGATTCAGAAGATGGTTTGAAAAATATCACTCCCGTAGACAGCCCTTCCTTTGAGCCGGGAAAAGAAAATTCATTAGACGAAGCATTAAAGACTGCCCTCACCCAACGGCCGGACCTGTTGGCCAAGAAAAAGGAACTTGAAAACAGAAATATTGAAACTAAATATAATGAAAATCAAATGCTCCCTACTTTGGATCTGGTAGGCAGTCTGGGAATAAACGGTTTGAGTGGTGATTCTACGACAAAGAGCGGTGCCTATGATAAGGCTCTGTCGGAAGCGTTTTCGACGGAATTCCGTTTATGGCAGTTTGGTATCAATCTTAGTTATCCCATCGGAAACCGTGCCGCAAAGAGCCGGTTGGCGGCAAAAAGGCTGGAAGTGGCGCAATTGCTACTGGACATTAAAGATCTGGAAAAAAAAATTGTAGTGGAAGTTCGTGAAGCCCATCGTCAAATTGAAACTGACATCAAGAGGGTTCATTCTACCCGGGTTGCACGAAAACTTGCGGAAGAAAAATTGAATGCCGAGGAGAAAAAATTCGAGGTTGGGCTGTCGACCAGCTTTAATGTGCTGGAGTTTCAGGAAGACCTTGCGGCAGAACAGAGTAACGAGATTAAAGCTCTTATCGATTACAACAAATCCAGGAACCGGTTAAATCAGGTCATTTCACGGACCCTGGAAGCGCATGATATTAAACTGATTTCTAAAGAAAACTCATGAAAAAAACCCTGGTTTTTGTCGGGGGGGTTCTTCTTCTGGCTGGTCTATATCTCTTCTTTTATAACACCAATGGCTCGGCGGAAGCACCGAAGCCAGTCTTCAAAACCTCGAAAGTGTTGCGTGGCGACTTATCGGTGAAAATTTCTGCCACTGGTATTGTGGAGCCTAATTTTAAAGTAGAGGTTAAGTCCAAAGCCAGTGGCGAAGTCTTGTCCTTTCCTTTTGAAGCAGGTGACCGGGTCAAAAAAGGAATGCTTCTTTTGCAACTGGATAAATCCGATGAAAAGAGAAATGTCGCTAAAGCCCGCACGGAATTGTCCAGTTCACAGGCAAAATATAAAAAAGCCGTGACGGCCCACCTCCTGCAAAAAACAAAATACGAGACAGATATAAAATCTACCCAATCAGAAATCGAAACGGCTCTTGCCAACCTCAAGGATTCTGAGGATAAACTAAAGCGGCAAAAAGAGCTTTTTGAAAAGAAGTTTGTCGCACAGGAATCTTTGGACACGGCTATCACCCTTTTCAAGGTAAACCAGGAAAAACTGGTTCAAGCGCAAACCCGGCTTCAAACAGCCAGGGACTCCATCCACGATATTACTATGAAGGAAAACGAGATTGAGTTGGTCCAGTCTGAAGTCAAGCGGTCTGAAATCGCCGTGGACGAGGCAGAGGAAAGGTTGGAGGAAACAGAGATATTTGTTCCCATTGATGGAGTCATCATTGAAAAATTCATTGAAGAGGGGCAGATCATTGCATCGGGAATTTCCAATGTAAGCGGCGGAACGGCAATCTCTACCATTGCCGATATATCACGTTTGTTCATCATCGCGGATATTGATGAAACTGATATTGGGTCTGTTAAAATGGGACACAGTGTCCGAATTACCGCGGATGCTTTCCCAAACGAAGTTTTTACAGGTAAGGTTACCCGTATAGCTCCGCAGGGATTGATCGAAAACAGCATCACTATTTTCAAGGTTAAAATTGAAGTGCAGGGGCCTGGTAAAAACCTGCTGAAACCCGTTATGTCTGCCAACATAGATATCGTCACCAACCATATCAAAGACACGGTGTATGTCACCCGTTCAGCAATTCGTAAAGATGAGGAAGGGGAATTTGCGGTGTTGCTTAAAAATGACCAACCGGAAAAAGTCCGGGTGAAGACAGGCATCAAAAATCCTATTGATGTCCAGATTTTGAGTGGGTTGAGTCCAGGTGATGAGGTCATATTGGGGGATTGGGAAAAAATTCTTGAAGAATCCAGGAAAAAGAAAAGCTCTTCGCTCAGGAAAATTCTCTGGATGATTCGTTCGAAGTGAGGCCGTTTTGATTGAAGTTGAAAAGCTCTCTAAAATCTATCAAATGGGAGAGCAACAGGTGTCAGCTCTTGCCGGTGTAGATTTTAGAATCGAAAAAGGGGAATTTGTCGCCATTATGGGGCCTTCGGGGAGTGGGAAATCCACACTCATGAATCTCCTGGGTTGTCTTGACCTGCCCTCTTCCGGTATTTACAGGTTGGAAAATCTGGATATTCAGGACCTGAAACCCAACCAATTAGCGGAAGTCCGCAACCGAAGGATCGGTTTTGTTTTTCAGAGCTTCAACCTTTTGCCCCGAGCCTCCGCATTGGAAAACACCGAACTGCCACTGCTTTATGGCCGGGTTCATAACGCAACTGAAATCGCATTACAGGCTCTTGACCGGGTTGGTCTGGCGCATCGAGCCAAGCATAAGCCTACCGAATTATCCGGAGGCGAACGTCAGAGAGTCGCTATTGCGCGTGCTCTGGTGAACAGCCCTGCCATCATTCTGGCAGATGAACCTACGGGCAATCTTGACTCCGCCACGGGTAAAGAGATTATGGATCTTTTTCAGGAATTGAACCGGGAAGCGGTGACCTTGATTCTGGTCACCCATGAACAGGAAATCGCGCAACAGGCAAAAAGAATCATGTTGATGAAAGATGGGAAAATCATAGACGACACATTTAAGGAGACGGAACCGTGCTGATATGGGACTTGTTTAAAATGGCCCTTAGAAGCCTCGTGACCCACAAGCTCAGGACGTTTTTAACCGCGTTGGGAATTATTATCGGTGTGGCATCGGTGATTTCGATGATTTCTATCGGTGAAGGAGCCAGACGGCAAACTCTGGATACCATTTCCAAGTTCGGCACCAACATCATTACCATAAAACCGGGGCAACAAAAATCCCGTCATGTAGCAACCGGAAAAGTCGACACACTCACTCTGGATGACGCAGACTTCATAGAAGAAAATATTCCTCTTATCACCGGTGTTGCGGCGCAGGTGTATCAATCCGCCCAACTCAAATTTGAAAATAAGAATACCAACTCCACAGTCAGGGGAACCGGAGCCAGTTATGCACGTTTGGCCAATTTTGAAATGGATCGTGGGCGTTATTTCAACCAGGAGGAGATAAGGTCGGCAAAAAGGGTTTGTGTAGTGGGTTCTACGGTTTTAAAGAATCTTTTTGAAGGTCAAAACCCACTGGGAAAAACCATCAAAGTGGATGGAAAAAATTTTCTGGTCATAGGCACCACCGTACCAAAAGGCGCGTTGAGTTGGTTTGATCCTGACGATCAGATATTTATACCGGTCACGACAGCGCAAAAACGGGTTTTTGGGATGGATTATGTCCAATCCATTGATGTCCAGGCTGGCCAAATTGATGATCTGGAAATTATTAAAGAAGATATCTCCCGGATTCTCCGGCAGAAGCATAATATTGCGGAAGGTAAAGAGGACGATTTTTATGTGCAGAACTCTTCGCAATGGCTGAATAGCTGGGGAGACGCGGCCAAAACTTTTACCTACCTTTTAGGGGGAATTGCCGCTATTTCCCTCATGGTTGGAGGCATTGGCATCATGAATATCATGCTGGTTTCTGTTACCGAACGCACTCGGGAAATAGGAATTAGAAAGGCAATTGGTGCCAAGAAAAAAGAGATTCTGGAGCAATTCCTGATAGAATCCGTTGTCATCAGTTTTCTAGGCGGAGGCATTGGTGTATTATTAGGGATAGGAATTTCCCGCGTTGTTTCCGGTATGGGCGACTGGGAGACGGTAGTCTCTACCCAGTCTATCCTTCTGGCCTTTGGTTTTTCGGTGGCTATTGGCATTTTTTTCGGTTTCTACCCTGCAAATAAAGCGGCAAACCTGAATCCTATTGACGCACTTCGCTACGAGTAACCACTCGTGCCAGCAGACACTAACTTTTTCTGGCAAGCAAAGAGTTATATCTCGGCTACAATATTTCAATAATTATGGATATCCTGCCCGATAAAAACACCTTTAAGAGATTGTCGCTATCCTCATCACGCGTTCCTGTCTGTGGGCAGGAAAAAATTCCGGGTTTGGACCTTTCTGAGTTATTTAATAAATTTTTCTATCAAATTCCAAATTCCTTTTTATTTGAAAGCGCAAACGGACCTGAAGAAACAACCCGATACTCCTTGATGGGAGGAGGCTGTTCTAAAATATTGGAGATCACAGGGCAAAGGGCACGATTGATTCACGATGGCTTGCTGGTTTCAGAGTGGGATCAACCGGGGCCTGCTCTCGGCCTGTTAAATTTCGAACAAAATGTTGTGGGTTATCTGCCGCATTTCTGGGGCGGCTGGGTTGGCTTCATCGGCTACGAAGCCGGTGCATGGTTTGAAACGTTACCTCCCAGGAAATCGTCAGAAACCAGTTTGCCTGACTTTTTATTCATGGAAGTGGAAAGATTGTTCTTATACGACCATGTGACTGAAGAACTGAAATTCATTCTTTCACCAAAAACAGAAGGCACGGGTGTCAGCCACGACGAACTCTGTGGAGAAATTAAAAGAGTCTGGGAAGATGTTCACAGGGTTTTGCAAGATATCCATGAAAAACCGGAGTCAAAGCGTTCATCCTCAAACCCTGTTACTTCCAATGGTCTACGGTCCAACCTGAGTGAGAAGGATTATACTGAGAGGGTTGAAACGGCTAAAGGGTACATCCGCGAGGGGGACATTTATCAGGCTAACCTGGCGCAAAAATTTGAAACAGATTTTGAGGGAAACCCTTTTGAACTTTACGGCAAACTTAGAAAAGTTAACCCTTCCCCCTTTTCAGGTTATTTAAATTTTCAGAACTTTTCATTGGTCAGTTCCTCCCCGGAACGATTGGTGAAAGTGAGCGAACACCGGATTGAGACCCGGCCCATAGCAGGTACTCGGCCGCGTGGGGAAAGAGTTGCGGAAGATGAGGCTCTTTCGTCGGAGTTGCTGTTGAACCCAAAGGAGCGCGCGGAGCACTTGATGCTGGTCGATTTGGAGCGCAATGATTTAGGGCGCATCTGTCAGGCTGGGTCAGTTTCTGTGACCGATTTCATGTTTCTGGAAAAATATTCACATGTCAGTCATATTGTCTCTAATATAGCGGGAAATCTCAAAACGGGGATATGTGTTTATGACATTTTTAAGTCCGTCTTTCCTGGAGGAACCATCACAGGTTGCCCCAAGATTCGTTGCATGGAAATAATTTCTGAACTGGAACCAGACATCAGGGGGCCCTACTCTGGTTCATTCGGGTATATTGGTTTTGCACCCTATATGGATTTAAATATTATAATTCGTTCTATAGTGGTCTGTGAAGGGACTGCCAGTTTTCACGTGGGAGCAGGGATTGTGGCCGATTCCAACCCGCAAAAAGAGTATCAGGAAACCTTGGACAAGGCGGCGGCAATGATACAAGCTTTAGCACACTAGATTAAGAAAGGCTGATGCAAGAACCCATTGTTTATATAAACGGATTGTTCACTCCTCTTAAAAATGCAAAAATTTCGATATTGGATCGAGGCTTTTGTTATGGCGACGGTCTGTTTGAAACCATGCGCGCCTGCAAGGGAAACATCTTCAGGGCAGACCACCACCTGGATAGATTGTTCCGCTCCCTGCCATTAATTTTTATTGATTTGCCAATGACACGGCAAGAGGTCAAAACCAGGGTGCAGGAAACTCTCGACAGGAATAAATTGAAAAATGCGGTCATTCGTTTAACAGTCACCCGCGGCATGAATGCCCCCGGTTTTCAGATCGACTCAGAAGAGCCGCCCACTATAGTTATTCATGTCAGGTCTCACCAGCCATTACCGAAGACTGCTTATCGTAAAGGGGTTCAGGTTACTCTTTTAAAACTACGGACATCCGCTCTACCGGGTGTGAACCAGGGTTTGAAATCATGCAACTTTCTATCCAATATTTTAGTCCGGGAAATCTCCAGGCGACAGGGTAGTATGGAAGGGATTATTGTCGACCCTGTTTCAGGTGTGACAGAGGGGGCCGTCAGTAATCTGTTTATTGTTAAACGGGGGGTCCTTAGAACTCCTGCTGTCAGCAATAATGTGCTGGAAGGAGTCACTCGTCAGGTTGTTCTTGAAATTGCCGGGAATCATAAAATTCCTGTTCAGAAAGGACGGTTGCTTGCGGAAGATGTTCTCACAGCCGATGAGGTGTTCATTACCAACTCCGGGATAGATATCCTTCCCGTGGTCAGGGTAAATGACACATTTATAGGCAACAGGAAGCCGGGACTCCTAACCCGTTTTTTGCAGGATGAATTCTTAAAATGCATTGAAGAAGCTCGTTAAACATGTTAGCTTTTCATCTTTTCTTTGAGACCTTAGGCTCAGCATGACGAGAAAGAGCCATTTTGTCATTCTGAGGAACAACGTGACGAAGAATCTCGGGGTTGTGCAAAGGTCTCCTTTTCTTTTGGATATAACTATGAGTGCACAAAACCGTTTTCATGACAACCCCTCAGGGGTAATTACCGACACTAAAAATAATAAGCATTGGCTTCCCAAAGACTCCTGGGGCGATTTGGGCCAGTGGAGGAATTATGATGAAGCGCTGGCATATGTCCGGTTGATGAATCAGGTTTACGCGGGAGGATTCTGCAATTGGAGGCTTCCAACAAAACAGGAAGCCGAGAATTTTTATGACGCTGACTTGACTCAAATAGACTGGAACGGAGAAGTTGTCCATATCCACACTTTATTTGTCACCAAATGCGCAAATTTTATGTGGCTCAAAGAAACTAACGACAAGGATGAAGTCGGTCGGATTAACTTGAGAAATGGTGAAGTGGAATTTGTTGATCGTAATACCCAGGAACACCAGTCTGCAAGGCTTGTACGGGATATCAAAGCATAAAAGCCGAATTTCTATAGCTCCCAGACTTTGGCCCAGAATTCTTGGGAGTCCATACTGCCGTATTGGCCTTTTTTGTAGGTTTCTCCCAAAATTGTTTTTTCTTGAACCTTTTCATGATCAGATTTTACAATTAGGACATCCGCGTGTTTGGTGCGGGTGAAGCCATTGAATAGTGTTCCAGAAAGAGTGGGTTCAAGATCAAGAGGTACCTTCCTGGCAATTCTAATTTCTTTATCCGGTTCATTTAAGTCAACGCATAGAATGTTTCCATCCACCCAGCATTCGATGGTTTGGTTTTCACCTTTTCCCGTGGCAAATATTTTATTTTCTACCCGTACAGCATGCGCCGGACTGTTAAACCCTTTGCACCAAACTTTCCCTGAGTCCTGAATCTCTTGCATAAATAAATCGCAGATTAATGAGAGTTTTGACTTGCGGCCCAATTTATACCATAATTTTCCTATGATGACCCTTCCAACAAGGCATGAAATTCCTTGAGTGAACAATTTTTCAGTCGTCTTGAAGATGAATTGAAATCCAGTCGGGATAAAAATTTGTTTCGGGAGGTTAAGCTATATCCTGAATGCAAAATCAATTTATGCTCCAATGATTATTTCCAATTGCGGCAGGACCCCCGAGTTATAGCAGGTGCTAAAGAGGCCTGTGAAAAATATGGTACCGGCAGTGGCGCTTCTCCCCTGCTCTCGGGTTTTCTTCCCTGCCATCAAAGTTTGCTGGACGAACTTAAAAAATGGAAACGTAAATCTTACGGCCAGCTCTTCAATGCCGGGTTTTTGGCAAATCAGGCTGTTCTCAGGCATTTACCCGGAAAGAATGACCTCGTTCTTGCGGACAAACTGATCCATCATTCCATGGCTCAGGCTCTCACACATGGTTTGGCAAAATTCAAACGATACCATCATCTCGACTTGGTCCATCTGGAAAAACTACTGAACGCACACCACAAAAACTTTGAAACGGTTTTTGTGGTCACGGAAAGTGTTTTTAGCATGGATGGAGATTATCCAGACTTGAAAAAACTGGTCGACTTGAAAAAACGCTATCCTTTTATACTGATCCTGGATGAGGCGCATGGTACCGGTGTGTTTGGTGAAACAGGCGCAGGCCTGGCGGAGGAAATGCAGGTGCAGGACCAGGTGGATATTATTATCGGTACGCTGGGAAAAGCGTTAGCCAGTATGGGGGCGTATGTTCTTTCAAATTCGTCAACCATCATTGATTTTTTGGTCAATCGCGCGGGAGAATTTATTTACTCCACTTTTTTGTCTCCAGCACAAGTGGGTTCTGCTGAAATCGCAGTAAAACTACTGCAATCTGCATCTGGAGAGCGCCAATTTCTTCAGCAAATCTCCACAAATTTTAGAAAAATATTGAAATTGGAGGGGCCGGAGGGAGCTTCCGCCCCCATCATTCCGGTATTGATAGGTGATCCGGCTAAGACATTAGAAATCAGAAATAATCTTCTGCAACAAGGTATAATGGTTGGGGCAATCCGGCCACCTACCGTTCCACCAAATACTTCGCGCTTGAGGGTTTCCCTGCACACGGGAGTTACCCAGCAAACTCTTGAGAAACTGGGAAATATATTGACGCCATGGATGATATCACGCGCATAACAGCCATTTCAGGGTGGGCACTTCCACGCCAATGGTTTGCTGGAGAAGTCACTTCTGCTTTCCCCGGTTCTCAAGTTCAAATAATCTATCCCGAAACTCCGGAAAGTTCAAAAGAAGCAGAAATATTATTATCCCGATATCCCGCTGAGATCTATATTGGTTACTCCCTTGGAAGCTTATGGTTGCTGAAATACAAGCATTTTTTACCTGACACCTGTATAAAGGTTTTGCTGGCCCCAATTATTGCTTTTCTGGAAAAAGATGGTTTGGGAGGTACCACTTCGGAAACGCAATTAAAATACCTGGCCAAGGGACTAAAACAAGGTTTGAATCAGAGCAATCCTATAAAAGAGTTTTTTTTACATTGTGAACTGCCATTTGCAGAAGAATTAATTGAAGAGATACCCGATAGAGAAATTTTGTTGAGGGGGTTGGAATTTCTAAAAACATGCAAGGCCAAAGGAGAGGACACTGAAAAATTTTTGTCCATATTGGGAGAAAATGATATTTTCATTAACGGAAGCTTGCTGAGAAGGCATATTCCCGGTTTGGATATTATTCCTGGAGTTGGGCATGCTCCAGGAAATTT
>PCTK01000205.1:0-1858 GCA_002786505.1 Nitrospinae bacterium CG22_combo_CG10-13_8_21_14_all_47_10
AAGGTCGGAGTCGAACCGCCACGGGGTCGGCCCCACCGGATTTTGAGTCATCGGGGCTGGCAGGAAAAAAGTTATTGACGAAAATCAAGCACGCGCGTTCTCAATAATATTTTATCCCCAAACTTTCTGGAACTGTTCAAGGAAAACAGGTTCCATTTGGGTCGTGCCGAAGATATTGACCTTTTGGTGCGAGTTGAACCCGTGAAAGTCGCGGCTCCCGGTGATAATCAAATCGAAACTGGTTGCCAGATCGATAAAATAGTCCACCGTCCCCACTCTTTCATGATAGGGGTAATGACATTCCAGACCCAAGAGCCCCAACTCCTTCAACTCCTCCAGCAAAACCGGGGCATTTTCCGGTTGCCGACCCTTTTCGGGGCAGATGAGGGAATAGGATCGCTCGCCCGGATGAGCCAGCACTGGCACACCTCCACTTTCCCGCACCATGGTGATGGCTGTTGGAGCATCGAGGTTTTCCCGCTCGACATTATATTTGACCAGATACCGCTCAAAAGCCTGACCGGTACTCGAAACTATGCCGAGCCGGACCATCTCGCGCGCAAGGTGTGGCCGGGCGAGAACACCTTCGGCGGCTCTCTTGACATTGTCAAATTCAATTATCCCCTGAAACTTATCAGGGACAACCTCGTTCACCCGTTCGATCAACTGACGCATGCGGCTCTCCCGGGTTTCAGTCATTTTTTTCACCCGCTCCTTGAATTCGGATTTTATGGATTCATAATCCTTAAAGTAGGCCAGCATATGAATATTAAAATCATGAAATTTCACCGTGATTTCAATACCGGGAAAAGCCGTGATCTCCGTTGCCTCCGCAGATTGCAGGAACTCCGGAATGCCATCGAAGGTATCATGATCGGTGAGGGACAGGACGGACACTTCATTTTTTTCCGCAATATTTACCAACTCGGAAGGCGAAAATTCGCCATCTGAAAAGATAGAGTGCATATGAATTTCGGATTTTTGCATTGGCATAGATTTACCGTGCTATTTTCCGGGTATATTAACGGGTTTTAGAAAGATTTCATAATTAAATACAGTTTTCCCCGCCCACTCCTTGCCCTCTTTCCCTGTAATACCTTGATTTTCCCAGTCCTTTTCACCGGCTGACTTTGCAGAATGTCAAATAAAACTTATAACCTTTAAATCGTGTCATACGATCCATTGATTCGACTTCTCGCCAAGTGGGCGTTGATTTGGCAAAGGATTTCCGATACCTTAAAGATCATGAAACAAACGATTTTGATTCTGCTGATATTTTTTTTACCGGGGTGCCTGCCATTAAGTCAGAACGCTGACCCAGGTCCAAGGGAGGTTCTAATCGTCTACACCGGCAACCTGCTGGCGGAACTCAAACCCTGCGGATGCGACAAGGAGGAAGATCAGGGCGGCATTGAGCGACGAATGCAATATCTTAAGGATACTCGCCGTCAAAACCCAAACCTTTTACTTGTGGATACCGGGGACCATTTTAAAGAACCCACACGTCAGGGAAAATTAAAAGCCGAAACGCTTCTTACCGCGACGGCAAAAATGCAATACGACGCAGTCGCGCTGGGTGACCGGGATTTGGTCTATGGCTCCAGGTTTTTAAAGGATCAGACACAAATTCCCTGGATAACGGGAAATCTGTTGATGGACCAGTTTGAGCCACTCCGGTCAAAAGTGAAATCATTCCCAAACGGATTGAAGGTGGGCATCCTCGCAGTCGCCGACCCCGGCTTGTTTTATAACCATGCCGGCCTGAAAATAGAAGACCCGAAGCAAACGGCTTTGAACCTGATAGCCCGCATGCATGAGAAAGAAAATCCAGACCTCATGGTTCTCCTCACGCATGCGG
>PCTK01000205.1:1869-3280 GCA_002786505.1 Nitrospinae bacterium CG22_combo_CG10-13_8_21_14_all_47_10
GCGCTGGAATTCCTGGATCTGGATGGGGTGGATATTGTGATCAACGGGCATATTGCCACCGAATCGGATGTCATTGATATGGAACCGGTGAAAAAAAATGGCAAACTTTTTGTCCAGTCATCGCCTCGGGGGCAAAAAATGGGGGAACTGAGGGTGCAGGTTGATCCTGAAGGAAGCAAATCATTGAGTCATAATCTGGTAAAACTGGATTCAAGTATAAAATTTGACCCCGAAATGGTAAAGTTATACGAACAGTATAATGAGAAAGTGGAGGCCATGTTCTTCCAGACTCTGACTGGTAAACGGAATGGAAGAAACAAATCTGTTTACGCTGGCGACACCCTGTGCAAAACCTGTCATCCGGCAGAGCACGCGGCCTGGTCGAGTTCGCGCCATGGTCATGCGTATGGCACTTTAAGGAAAATTAATAAGGCTTTTGACCCCGAATGTCTGGTTTGCCACGTGGTAGGTTTCAACCTTCCTGGAGGCTTCATCAGCGAACTGGATACACCCGGTTTAAAAAATGTTCAGTGTGAGGTGTGCCACGGTCCCGGCCAGAAACACGCATTGGCCCCGCAAGCGGGCTTTGGGAGCCGGGCCAAAGAGGCCTGCAAACAGTGTCATGTAAAAAACCACAGTCCGCGTTTTAATTTTGCGGAATATTGGCCGAAAATCAAGCATTAACGAAATGGTGTATAAAAAATATAAGGAGTGATTCATGAATAAGGTTTCTGCCGTTTTGCTTGCTGTTTTTTTGTTCCTGCCCGTGGGGGTTCAGGCCGATGAAAAAATTCGCGGCAAATATGAAGTGATCGGTGACATCAGCAAGCTCAAAAATGTTAAAACAATCGAGATGGTTGAACTCTTCAATTATTCCTGCGGACACTGCTACCGGTTTCTGGAAACTTCCAAACGCCTGCGCGCAAAGTTCAAAGACAAACTTCATCACAAAAAATTCCCCATTTACTGGGGCAACCAGACAGCTTACCCGGCAATGGCTTTCTATATCGCCGATGAGCAGGGGGTTGAAGAAGAATTCACCCAGGAGTTATTTGACACCAGTTTCAAACTGGGCGTGGATATTTTCCAACCAAAAGTCATCAGATTTCTGGCACGTGATTTCAAAATAGACAAGGAAATGACTGAAGGCATGCAGTCTGCTTCCATCAAGGCCAAAACCGACCACTCTCTGGAACTGGCAAAACAGTTCAAGGCCAATGAAACGCCAACGATTATTATTAACGATGTCCTGAAAGTAGCGCCGAGCATGACCAATGGAAGCACGGAAGAAATGACAGATAACCTGGAAGTAATTTTTGCGGACATTTTGAAAAGTAATGGCTAGCAGGTTTCAGACCATCTATCTGCATTCACAACTACCCTGAAAGTCCAAGATGAACTTGAAAAAAAA
>PCTK01000205.1:3300-5121 GCA_002786505.1 Nitrospinae bacterium CG22_combo_CG10-13_8_21_14_all_47_10
GTCTGGCGGCAGGGCTTCTGGCCCTTTTATTCCTGCCTCATGCCAATATTCCAGGTCTGGGCGGCCAGAGAACCGCTGAGGCAGGCTTTTTCAGCAATGACCTGCAAATATTTGAAGAAGTCATGGATTTGGTTTCAGAAAAATATGTCTACCCGCCTGACCATAAAAAACTGTTTACCGCGGCTATTGAAGGAATGGTTAAAAACGCGGACTCCGAGTTGGTGACCCTCAGTAAAAATCCCGGCATTAATACCGTAAGGTATAAGGACAAGAGTGTTCAATACAGCCTGACTTACGATAAAAATCACGATTGGGACGAGCTACAAAAGGTTTATTATTTTCTCCACGACCAGTCCAACAAAGCCATTACCAAGAAAAAACTGGAAAAGTCAGCGATTGAGGGAACCGTGAGTTCACTGGATACCTATTCCCATTATATGGATAAGGACGAATTTGAAAAGTCCATGCGCGACACAGAAGGCAAGTATGGCGGACTGGGGATGGTGATCACCATGAAAGATAACCGGCTGTTTGTGGTCAAAACGATGGCAAACTCACCCGCTGAAAGAGCCGGAATTCTTGCCAATGATTCATTCGTAAGCGTTAACGGCAAGGAAATCACCGGAATGCAAATTGAGGAACTTGCGGACCTGCTCCGGGGTTATCCCGACACCCAGGTCACCCTCACCCTCCTGCGCCCCAGCGAAAAAAGAAAGCGCACCTATACCCTCACCCGTGAAATAATTTTGATCAGCACGGTTGAATATAAAACGCTCGACAGCCTGATCGGTTATTTAAAAATCAACAGCTTTTCCAAACAAACAGAGAAACAACTGGAAGACGGTTTGAATCAAGCTGAAAAAAATGGTGTAAAAGGATTCATCCTGGACTTGCGTGAAAATCCTGGAGGGTTGCTCACCCAGTCGGTAAAAGTGGCCAGCCATTTTCTGTTCAAGGGGAGGATGGTCGTTTATACCCAGGGCAGAGCGGAAGACGATTACCATGAATATCGCGGCTTATATAAAAACAGCTTGCATCAGGTCCCCGTTGCGGTCCTTGTTAACCAGTACAGCGCCAGCGCATCAGAAATTGTCGCCGGGGCATTGAGGGATTCTGGAAATGCCCTGATCATTGGTGAAAACTCCTATGGCAAAGGTTCCGTGCAGACCATTTTCAGATTAAGTGATGGCTCTGGGCTACGCCTCACAACTTCCAAATATTACACACCTTCAGGAATCGATATCACCGAGCACGGCATTGTTCCAGAAATTTATATCGTCAATGATGTGTCGGGGGAAGAAACTCCGAAAGAAGAACATAAATCGGACAAGGACAGTTCCATTCAATCTTCATTGACCTTGCAAGCATCCAGTCTCAATAAGTTTTTTGAAAAGGAGGGCGTTGCCCTGAGCCCGGAGCACGATTCAACCGTGGAACTTGCTCTTCGAATTTTGAGAAACACTACCGTTGCCAGCAAAAAACGGTCTATGGAAAAAGCCCATGAAATAGCGGCTAACATCCACTAACAGTCAAACATTTAGATTTAAGGGATAGCAAAAGATGAACATCATTAATATTGATTATGAAAAGGGCACCGTTCGAAGTGATTTCTTCGACTGGGAAATTGTTTCGAATAACAACAACAAATTTCTACTGTTGCAACGAGAAGAGAACGGACGCTTCCACGCCGCGGAGGCGGATGTCAAAATGAAACAAATCTGGGAGGTAAAGGAAATAGCCTATCGCGGGCCAGACGGCGACACCTTCTTTTTCGACGAAGACAGCGGAATCCTTAAAGTCTGACCACTACCCGCATATTGG
>PCTK01000205.1:5148-9938 GCA_002786505.1 Nitrospinae bacterium CG22_combo_CG10-13_8_21_14_all_47_10
AGGGGGGCCAGCACGGCATCGCCCACTGGCCCCACACGTAGTGGATTATTCTGATTGAAATATGCGCAAGGATTTAAGGTGGGCCAAGGCGGTTCCGAGGGTTTGCTTGGTTTTTTCTGCCAGAAAATTCCCCCTCAAATCGAGCTTCTTCAATTTAGGGAAATTTTTCGAATTCGCCAGGGCTAAAGCGCCTGCATCCCTGACTTCATTCCACCCCAACTGCAATTCCTCCAGGCTGGGAAAACTGGAAGAATTAGCGAAAGCCAATGTGCCTTCATCGGCAAAGAAATTATGTTTCAAGATCAATACCTTGAGTTTTGGTAAAGACGGTATCTGGGCCAGCATTTCGGCTCCCTTGTGGCTGATAGCATTGTATCTCAGATCAAGTTTTTCAAGTTTTTTTATAAAGTCCTGCTTGAGAAGAATTTCCAGGCCTCCATCTCCTATATTTTTTCCTGAAAGGTTTAAAACCTTCCCGCCCCTGGCCAGGTTTTCGGCAAAGAGCTTTTCATAATCCACCGGCTCCGATGAATCGATTTGAGCCTCACTCCAACTTACCGGCAGGAGAAAGAGCATTAACAAGAAAAGAAATTGTCGTTTCAGCATTTAAAAAATCAATCCTCTGAATCCCCGTCCTTCGCCGCCCGAGCCTTGAGTTCTTCCCAACTATTGATCAAATCTTCGTCATCTTCATCGGTGGTTTCTTCGTAATAAAAATCTTTCAGATCATCCACATGAAGATGGCAAAGCCGGGTGCGGCATTTTGCTTTTTGAAGCGACTCAATGCCTTCACGCCGGATTCGGTTTGAGGTGATATATAAATGTTTCAGTTTTGAAAGCGTCTGGGATTCAGCAATGGCGATGGCACCTTCATCTTCAACCAGATTGCCATACAGGCTGAGTTTTCTCAGGTTGCTCATATAGGGTGATTCGGCTATCGCCTTAACCCCGTCATCGCTGATGACATTGCCATAAATATCCAGATCGGTCAGGTGTTTGAAATTTTCCGAGTTGGCAATTGCGGTAATGCCTTCGTCGCTGATATTGTTGTTGGGCAGAATCAGCTTTTTCAATCGGTTCAGGTTTTTAGACGCGGACAACGTGACCGCTCCCTTATCCCCGATGTTCTGGTTGCTCAAATCGAGATTTTTTTTATCTGGAGTCAAAAACTGCTTGATTAGGTATTCAACACTGGCCACGACCCACCACCTCTTCACATGTTAAAAGGGAATATTCTTACCGCAGTATAACACATCCAGCTTTAACCGGGGAGCATGACATATCGCAGTAGGAACAAAACAGCAATCAGAATCATTACGGGATGAACGGCCTCGCCCGCAAAGGTTTTCGTCAAAGGATAAGTGATGAAACCCAAAGCCATGCCATCGGCAATGCTATAGGTCAAAGGCATGCCGACAAAAGTCAGGAACGCGGGAAGCGCTTCATCCCATTTATTCCAGTCAATCCGGGCCAGACTGGAAGCCATAAGACAGCCAACGATGATCAGCACCGGAGCGGTAATGGGATAGAGCGTCTTGCCTGTCTCCAGGGTGTAACCCCCGCCGATCATTTGAGCCAAAGGGGACAAAAAAAGTGCCAGTAAAAAAAGAACCGCAACCACCACAGCGGTAAGGCCCGTGCGCCCTCCCTCCGCCACGCCGGTGGAGCTTTCGATGTAGCACACCACTGTCGAGGTTCCCATGCTGGCCCCCGCCGTGGTGGCCACCGCATCGGGCAGAAATGCGCGGGTCGCGCGCGGCAATTTCCCCTGTTTCAAGAGCCCTGCTTGCTGGCTGACTCCAACGAGGGTGCCCGCCGTGTCAAACAGGTCGACAAATACAAAAACCAGAATCACCGTGACCAGACCCAGATCCAGCGCGCCCCAAACATCCATTTTCATAAAAGTGGGCCCCATGGCAGGCGGCAGGGATAACAGTCCATGATAGCTCACCAGTCCAAAAGGGAGGCCCAACAAGGTCAGAAAAAACATGCAGATTAAAATCGCTCCCTTGATTTTCTTCTGCAATAGAACCGCAATCAGGACAGATCCTGAAAGGGTGAATAGCGCGGGAAGGCTTTTAAGGTTGCCAAGTTTTACCAGAGTTGCCGGGTCTTCAACCACCACTCCACCCTGGACAAGGCCAATGAACGCGATGAACAAACCGATACCTGCCGCGATGCCATTTTTGAGAAAATCAGGAATCAGGTTCAGGATAAGTTCGCGCACCCGAACCAGTGTGAGAAAAATCAATATAAGACCGGAACAAAAAACAGCTCCCAAAGCTTTTTCCCAGGGAATTCCCTGACCAATGACAACGGTATAGGTGAAATAAAAATTGATTCCCATTCCGGGAGCCAGAGCGATTGGGTAATTGGCCCACAGTCCCATGATCAGGCATCCCAAAGCGGCGGAAAGACAGGTCGCCGTCATCACGGCTCCGAAATCCATTCCTGTTGCGGACAAGACAGCAGGTTGGACAAAAATGATATAGGAAGCCGTCAGAAAAGTGACCAGCCCTGCCCTGACCTCAGTGAGGATATCCGTCCCGTTCCGGGTTAATAGAAAAAACCGGTCGACTCGATCTCTAAGAAATTGCAAAAACACCTCCCAGGAATTTGCTAAGTCAGGAACCTTTCTTCAACCAATGCAACTTCTTCTTCTCTGGAGTTCACACTGCCCATCACCCGCGCCTCCCGAAGCGCATTGAGCACAGAATGAAAAACCGGGCCGGGTTCCAGTCCCATTTTTATCAGATCGTCCCCCGTCAAAGAAGGCTCTGCCTTTTCTCGATACTGGGCAAAATAAAGATTCGCATACTGATTGAGCCTGTCTGTGGAAGACAATGCCATCAGAAAAACAACGGCCTCAACAGAAAGGTGCGCAAAGGTCTGGTAAATCTCTTTAGGCTCCCATTCCTCCTTGGAGGCCAATTGTTTCAAACTTTCACGACAGCGTGTCCTATCCTCTTGCAATGAGTTTTTCATGCGCGTCGGAAGATGCAGACGGTCTGCCGCTTTCAAAAACGCTTTCTCATCCAGGGAGTAAAACAGTCCCAGGAAGTAGACATACCACGTTTCCGGTTTTCCATGAACAATGACTCTTTCCGCCCAGGGAAATACCGATTCCAGCCTCTCAAGAATCTCAATGTCTTGCGGCCCTTTTAACATTTCTGGAGAAATAAACTGGAACAGGTCAAACTGCCGCATCCTGCGTATACAATCCATGGGACGTTTCTCATTGAGCAGTAGCTTGATCTCGTTAAAAAAACGCGTTCCGCTTAAAGAATCAACCAGGCGCTTTTTAATGGTACTCCGCATAAATGCCTCGGCCTGCTTACCGATGGCAAAACCAAACCTCTGTTCAAACCGAATGGCCCTGAATAACCGGCAAGGGTCTTCAATAAAACTCAAACTATGCATGACATGGATTTCCCTGTTCCGCAAATCCCTTTCACCATTAAAAAAATCAATCAGGCAAAAAGCATTGTTGCCGGTCAGCTTAATGGCCATGCTGTTGATGGTAAAATCGCGTCGAAAAAGATCAGACTTAACCGAACTTTTTTCCACCGTAGGCAAGGCCCCGGGATGTTTATAGTATTCCATGCGCGCCGTCGCCACATCGATGCGATAACCATCGGCGAAAATCACCACGGATGTCCCAAACTTTTCGTGAGACTTCACCCTGCCGCCAAATTCCTCAGCCAGGCAGGCGGCGAAAGGAATCCCTTCCCCCTCGACAACGACATCAATGTCCTGATTGGGAATATTCAAAAGCAGATCCCTGACAAAACCTCCAACCACATAAATAGAGATACCCAGGCGGTCTCCCACTTGAGCAATGCTCTCAAGATGCTTGAAAACATCCTTATCCAACCTCTCCTTGATCAGGCTCTTCAGGCTCTTTTGAGTCCCCGCCTTCCCCTGGAACAAAACCCGGCTGGAGTCTGCCTGTTGCGCCATATCATTATGCAAGACCCGTAGCAGATCGCCTCGGCTCACCACACCAATCAGCGCGTTTTCAGGATCGACAACAGGAATAAGTTTCTGTTTTTCCTCAATCACCAGCGGAATCACCGACTTGAAGTAGGCGCCGGGAGATGTGACCGCAAAGCGGCTTATCATCAAGTCTTCGACATAGTCCTTTCTCATGGCATGGTGAATGGCTTTTTCCACAATCTGGCGGGTAATCAGGCCCACCGGTTGTCCACCTGACAAAACCGGGAGCGTATTCAGATTGTAAAGGGTCAATTTATTTTCAACAGACTCAATGGTATCGTCCACATTGGCAGTAATAACAGGAGCATGCATGATATCCCTGATACGGCTCAAAGGCTGGACAAAGCACTCCAGGTCAGCAAGAAGTTTTTCCTTTACCTGTACAAGTGTAAGATCTTTAATACTGGCAGAAGCCGCGCTTTCATGGCCACCCCCCCCAAACCCCTGAGCCAGTTCCGCCGCATCGACTTCCGGAACACTGCTACGGGCAATCAAATAGATTCTCCTGTCCAGCCGAATCAAAGCGAACACCGCAACAAGGTTTTCCAGGTCCATTACGTTTTGGACCACATAAGCCAGATCCCTGACATAATGTTCAGAAGTTGCTGTAGTAAGCGTGACTTCAACCCCGTTGATCGAATGCTTTTCCAGGTTTGAAACCATTTCATTAAAAATATCAAGCTGTTCCGGGTCCAATCTCTGCCGCATGTAAATGGAAACCTGGCTTAAATCTGCCCCTCTTTTAATCAGGTCACCAACGGCAATCAAATCTTCTGGAGTGGTAGATATGGTAG
>PCTK01000130.1:0-1463 GCA_002786505.1 Nitrospinae bacterium CG22_combo_CG10-13_8_21_14_all_47_10
GAACTTCGAGATCCTTCGTCGCCGGAGCCTGCCCTGAGCAAAGTTGAAGGGGCTCCTCAAGGATGACGGTTTGGGGGATTTTTCAGCAACCTGCTAGATTTCCTAAAGGGTTGAGATTGATTGAGAGCAGGATTTTTTAAGAGCTTTGAGCCATGCGAAGTTCCGTGAAACGCAAATAAGTCAGATACGAGGTAAATAAGGTGGCACCTATCGCGGCGATGACTATAAATACCTGTACTAAATCGGTCACTGCCATCAGCATAAGAAAGTGGATGAAATCCCGGTTGGCGAGTTTCTCAGCCAGAGGTGTTTGCGATTGAGTTGGCGATGGTGTTGAGCGGGTGTTGGTATTTTTCTTAAGAATCACCGCCCCAAGAAGAATAAAGGAGGCCAGGCTTGCAAATGCCGCTAACGCCCCCAGATAGATATAGGTTTGGTCGCCCGTGGCTTTTCCCATTCCCCAGCCGATGGCCCCGAATACAAAGAAGTGGACAATGTTGTCGCAAATTATGTCGAGCTTGCCGCCTGACTCAGATTCCATGAATTTTAATCTGGCAATTTCTCCGTCTGCTCCATCCACCCAGGTCGAAAATAACAACAAGAGGGCACCTAGTACCCCCATCGGGTAAGTTCCCTGAGCAAAGCCCACGGCCGACCCAAGACCCATGGCAAAACTTAATAGTGTGATCTGGTTGGGAGTGATCGGCGTATTTAAAAATAAGCGTGTTAATTTTCGTGAAACCGGGCGGGACAGGAATCGCGTTATGGCGCTGTCATGGTTCTGCCCCGAACCTTTAAGCAACCGTTCATGCATAGCCTTAAAATCTTTGGGGTGCCGGAGTTGGGAGTGATCCGCCCCAGGTATAAATATTAAGGAGCGTGAGTTTTTCAGGAATTCTTTGGATTCTTTATTTCCATGCGCTTTTATTTTTTCTAGAAACGATTCGATTTGCTCGTTGCTGATGGTAAAAGCTTCAGGAGTTTTTATCCCTTCATTCTCCAGGAGGGAACGAACCTCTTTTTTATCATGAAGAGCTGAGCCATTGAAAAAAAGAACCTGGCTTCGACGGTTTTGCAGTGTTACTTTTAAGAAATCGAGCTTTGTAATCCAATGGATCTTTACGTTGACGCGAGGGTCTTTCTCCAACAAGGGGGCTAACTTTTCTGCTCCGTCGGCATCCATATAGATGATTATTTCATGAAACCCGGAACGCTGAAGAGTCAGGATGTTTCTTGAAAGGAAAGGTACGCCGGCAATGGGTTCTGCATACCAATCCTTAGAGTCCCATATTTCCGGCGCCATCGGTAAATAAAGTATGCCACAGAGGTTTTGAGAGGAAGGATTTGGGTTTGATGGAATGGAACTTTTGTTCATTTAGTCGTTAAAGAGCAAATTTTATTGTAATAGTATAAGCAAAAGGCCGACTCATTATATACTGGTTACTTTCTTTTGTAGTCGGTTT
>PCTK01000130.1:1503-6134 GCA_002786505.1 Nitrospinae bacterium CG22_combo_CG10-13_8_21_14_all_47_10
ATGTGCGGCTCTGCTTTAAAAAAGTTATAATATATTCAACGGGATGTTATTCTTGTGCCGGACTAATATGCAGGGTTGAATTTTCTTCTCGCGCGGATGGCCTTCCAGTTATGCCTGTTTGCAACCACTACTAAAGTCATGATTGATATTGAATAGGAGATTAGATTGATGAATGAGACCGGCGACAAGTATCGCGGCTTGATGAAAAAAATTGAGTTGCCAAAAGGAAAGTTGGGGGTTTTGTTGCCCGGAATGGGAGCGGTGAGTTCGACACTGATCGCGGGGGTCTTTTTGGTGAATGCGGGGCACAGCAAACCTATTGGATCCGTGACGCAGATGTCACGAATCCGTCTGGGGAAAAGGGATAATCCACAATATCCCTTTATTAAGGATTTTGTCCCTCTTGCTGGTTTGACCGATATTGAATTTGGTGGATGGGATATTTATGAGGATAATTGCTATCAGGCCGCTCTGACTTGTGGGGTAATCGATAAGCAGGAGCTTGACCTGGTGAAGGAGCAGTTGGAGGCCATCAAGCCCTGGTCCGCTGTGTTCGATCCGGCTTTTGTTAGAAATTTGACGGGAACAAATATAAAAAGCGCTCCCAATAAAATGGCCCTGGCCGAACTTTTGATGCAGGACATTGAAACCTTTAAGAAAGAAAAAGGCCTGGATCGACTGGTGATGTGCTGGTGCGGATCGACGGAAGTTTATCAGGACGTTATGGACCATGAAGCCTTTCAAACTCTTCCAGCCTTTGAGTCGGCCTTGAAAAATAATCTTGCTCTGATTCCCCC
Organism: Nitrospinae bacterium CG22_combo_CG10-13_8_21_14_all_47_10; assembly: GCA_002786505.1. GTDB lineage: Bacteria > Nitrospinota > Nitrospinia > Nitrospinales > VA-1 > LS-NOB. The sequence continues at coordinate 2,301 of PCTK01000130.1, forward strand.
ATCCATGATCTACGCTTATGCGGCAATAAAAATGGGGATTCCTTTTGCCAATGGTTCTCCAAACTTGAACGTTGACATTCCAGCGATGGTGGAATTATCTATAAAGAACAATGTTCCTATTGGGGGCAAAGATTTCAAAACCGGACAAACCTTGATGAAGACCATTGTGGCGCCTGGACTTAAGGCCAGAATGCTGGGACTTGATGGCTGGTTCTCCAGTAATATATTGGGAAATCGTGATGGCGAAGTACTGGATGACCCGGACTCTTTTCGATCCAAGGAGGTGACCAAGGGATCGGTTCTGGAAAGTATTCTGCAGGATGATCTTTATCCTGACCTTTATGGGGACTATTACCATAAAATCCGTATCGAATATTATCCTCCAAGGGGAGACGCTAAAGAAGGCTGGGATAATATTGATATAAAGGGTTGGCTGGGCCAAAAAATGCAACTGAAAATAAATTTTCTTTGCCGCGATTCTATTCTTGCGGCACCCGTAGTTCTTGATTTGGTCTTATTCCTTGATTTGGCGCAACGAGCGGGAATGAGAGGGGTGCAGGAATGGCTTTCTTTTTACTTTAAATCTCCCCAATGCCGACCTGACCTTAAGCCCGTGAATTCCCTATTCGATCAGGACGATAAACTTAGAAACACCCTGCGGATCATTATGGGCGAAGAGGTGATTGACCACTCTGGACTAAATTATTATGAGAATAAAGGTTGAGCCTGCTTTATTGCCGGGGGTGCAAAAACCCCCGGCAACTTGGTACCACCTCCCCTCAATGGTTGCCTTTTCAGCGCAAAAATATTTTTTTTGCGGGTTCAATTTTTTTTACGTCCGCTAAACTCCCCTGAAAAATATCCGCAAACGTAATATCCGTGGGATTAAATTTTTAATTTGTCCATAGTCGACAAAAAGTAAATCTGATAGCTCCAAGTGGAAATTCTGTATCACCATTGAAATAATTAGCTTTATTTGCTTGACAATCTTTGGTGTTGAATTTATCGTGAATGTTAGTTGCAGGGTAAATCTTATTTTTTGGTTTATTTTGTGGAGTAGGAGAGATACCAGAAATAAGGCATTGAGGACTTTTTTTTGGAGGCAAGGCGCGTTATGTTCTACGAGGTCAGGATTTTCGACGCCAAAGGAGAACTGAAAAAAGTATTATCCCCAAAAAAGCTAAGCAACAGATTTTGGAAGAGCGGTGAACAGAACCTGATCGACTTTGGTGATAAGGAGAGCCCCTCTTCGGACTGGGAAAGTAAGAAAATTGCCAGGGATGAATTTCAATTGGAAGATTGTTGATTTAAAATACATAAACGAGCCCTGGACATACATAAACGAGCCCTGGTTGAATAAAAATGGCATGGAGCGTATGCTCTGTGCCTTTTTTTTACGTTTTTAATGAGGGTGGTTTTATCACATTATTTTTTTTCACCTTATTCATCACAATTCCCCTATAATCCCACTTTTAGAGTTAAGCTGGATTTAAACCGTTTTATGAGCTAATTGATGTATATAACGTCTGCAGACCAGTTAAAAGAGTTTTGCCAAAACCTTCAATCTGCTGAAATTTTAGCGGTCGATACCGAGTTTGTTCGTGAAAGGACCTATTTTCACCGTATCGGACTGATCCAGGTGGGAAGTGGAGAGCACTTTGCCGCCATTGACCCCATTTTGCTTTCTGATTTGACTCCCTTGCTGGAATTGTTAAAAGACCCTGCAAAAATAAAAATTTTCCATGCCGCCAGGCAGGATCTTGAAATTCTGGTACGCCTTTGCGGACAGGTAATTCCCCCGGTATTTGATACCCAGATTGCCGCGGCTCTGGTGGGGTGGGGGACTCAGATTTCTTTCGCTAAAATTGTTTATAAGGCTTTGGGCAAAAAGATTCATAAATCAGAAACCTATACCGACTGGTGTCGTCGCCCCTTAAGTAATAACCAGATCGAGTATGCCATTGACGATGTCCGTTATTTGGTGCCGGTATACAAAAAGCTGGTCGAGCGATTGAAAAAGATGAATCGTCTGGATTGGGTAAAAGCGGAAGTTCGGGATTGGGAAGACCCCAAAACATTTGCCTTGCCTGATCCCAAAAAGCGGTTTATGAAAATCAAAAACCTGCGTAGCCTGAGACCCAGGAACCTGGCGGTGCTCCAGGAAATTGCCGCCTGGCGGGAAGAAGAGGCGGTAAAGAGGGATTGCCTGGCCAAGGCTATTATCAGAGATGAAACATTACTGGAAATTGCCCGAAAAATTCCGAGGGATTCAAATGGGTTATCTGATATCCGTGGTTTTTATCAAAAGGAACTGAATAAGGGGGGCGCGTCCATTTTGTCGGCGATTGAACGGGCAATGGCAATTCCAGAGGAGGAACTCACTGACCTTCCTGAAAGTAATGGGCATGCAACGACCCGTGGGGTGGAGGAATTGCTGGCGGCTTATGTGCAGATCCGATCTGAAGAGCTTAAAATTGAACCGAGTGTTCTGGCTGACCGCAAACAGATTCACAGCTTTGTGACCCACTTTGAGCAGAAAGAAGATATGGAAGAACACTTCCTGTTTCAAGGGTGGCGGAAGGAGTTAATAGGGACCCCTATGTTTTCTTTGCTGAGTGGCAAGGTAGGGCTCAAGATTGATCCCTCGGGCCAGGTTTGTTTAACGGAGTCCTAAAAGCCGCTTGCACGGAGGAGCGCTGGAGATCAGGTTGCTCCAGATTCCTTTTCTTTCCAGATTTTATATTCTTCCGATTGCCTCAGGTTGTTAAGGTCGGGGTCGCTTTCTATCTGCCTGGACTGTTTGAATCCTTTTTCTACCGCACGCTGGAGGGCTATGAGTCCCGGCCCCAGGTTTCCCGTTAAAGAATAATAGCAGGCGAAGTTGTAGTCGAAAAGAGGTTCCTGCTGGAACTGGTTTTGACCCGCCTGAAGTGTTTCCAGCGCTTTATCGAACTCCCTGGTTTTCATGTAGGCGGTGCTCAGGTTAATGAGTGTCTCCTTAAAGCTTTTGTTATGGTGCAGGGCTTTTTCGTAGCGGATGATGGCCTCGGCGTAATTTCCTTCCTTATAAAATTTGTTTCCTTCGTTGTAATGGAAAATTGCCATTCGGTGTTCCCGTTCTTCCAGGTTGTCCACTGGTTTTCCCTCAGCATTTGCATGGCTACCTTCTTCTTTGTGACTCCCTTCCTCATGACTACCTTCTGTCATGGCCAGCGACTTTCCTGAATCGGGTTTGGAAGGAGCAGGCCTGTGGGCTGGAATAAAATAATCCGTAGCGAGAAAAATGATGAGGGCGGCAACACCCAGATGCGGCAGATATTTTAGAGTCATGGTTACCAGGTTGTTGGATTAAAAGCCCAGCGCTTTAATTCATTCGCCGAACCTAAAACAGGCGCGTGTTCGATCTCCGCTCCGTGGGAATAAAAGTTGAAGACACGGGTATCAGGATTAGCCTTGATGATGTGTTCCAGGGTCCTCAGATAACTATACATGACTTGATCAGTGATTTGGGAATTAGCCTGAGTGCCTTTTACCATGAGCTGTTTTTTCTCTCGGGCTTTTTCCTGATGCAGTTTATGGAGGGGTTCTGCGCCGGTTATTTGGTGTTGAAGTTTATGGTTGAATTCGGAGTGGCCGGAGTAATAACGGTTTCCGGAGAAGGCGCAATCCTGGCCGACCAGGTAAACCGGGTCACAGCCAAAATGGATCAACATGTCGAGTCCCAGGCAGGCTACCGATCCGCCTGCCTGCGTGGCGCCTTTTTCTTTCATGGCCACTTCGTAATCTTTTGAAAGGCTGTGCCCTTCTTTATAAACCACATATCGTTCGCCTGAA
>PCTK01000130.1:6140-6939 GCA_002786505.1 Nitrospinae bacterium CG22_combo_CG10-13_8_21_14_all_47_10
TTCAGCACATTATGGTTGGCGGTGGACGTGAAGATCAGCCTGGTTTTCCCTGCCGGATAATCCATAAAATGTGTAGCGCTGTCTATTTGTGGATCCAGAGAAAATGTGTAATCGGGTTGAATATTATTTTTTGCAAGGATGGGGAAGGATGTGTCTACACAGGCAATCACAAATTCATTTTGGATACGGGGCAGGTAGGGAAGAACAAGGTCGAGAGACGGGCCCGCGCTGACCAAAACACCCGGTTTGCCTCGATGCGCATTTTTCAGGACGTTGATACCCGGAGAATTCTCTATTGTTTTAAGGTTTAATGAATAATTCGTTTTCTCCAGTTTTCCGAATATTGCTGGAAACCGGCGCTCAAGCAATAAAACCTCCAGAGCGTTGGTGAGCGAGGGGAAGGTTGCCGGAATACATTTGAAGGATGGCGCGTGAAACAAAACTTCAAGCGAGTCCGCATGACCTTTTGATAATCGTTCCATTTCTTGCCCAATTTCACGAGACACCTTTGCTTCATCGGTCCCATAAATCAAACGGAAACGCACGTCTTCAAAAATTCCTGTTTGGTCCCTCAACTTCAGGGCCGCAGTGAGAATGTCGGGATTGAGCTCAATGGCGAGAAGGTATCCGTCAGGGCCGATTTTGTCGAGAATTGTATTCAGGTGGTAACCCAAGCCAAATCCATAAAGGCAGACACGGGAGCCGGGCTTTAGTTTTTCGGCAAAGCGAATGGCTTCTTTTTCGGGGTCGTAGCTACTGTGCAACAGGGTGTTTTCAAAACGAAGGGTAGTGTGACCGG
>PCTK01000130.1:6958-7881 GCA_002786505.1 Nitrospinae bacterium CG22_combo_CG10-13_8_21_14_all_47_10
AACTTTTTCGGAAAGGGTTTCAGGAAGGCTTCCCGGCTGGGAAGCGCAGGCTTTCAGTGATCGGATGTTTTTTTCGAAGAAATGGTTGTCCAACGGGGCGTCTCCGTATTGCATCATGACCATCATATCACCAATTGACTTGCAATCGTTTCTGAATTGCTTTAAAAAAATGAGTGGACCCTCCCCGAATGAACAACCCCGCCGCAGGAGGATGAGGTATCCTTGAGTTATTTAAAATAACGTAGCAAGTCATGCGGAATAGAACCCGCATGTCATACTGAAGGTTTTCATGTCTGTTTCCTCTCAAAAATTATTGCCAAAAATTCGTGTCCTGTCTGACGATTTGGCTAACCAGATTGCGGCAGGGGAAGTGGTGGAGCGTCCCGCTTCCGTGGTCAAGGAACTGGTCGAAAACTCTATTGATGCCGGTGCGACCCAGATTCGGATAGATATTGAAGGGGGAGGAAAAAAGAAAATCCGCATTATGGATAATGGACTGGGCATGGAGCGGGATGAATGCGGTTTGGCTTTTTCCCGCCATGCTACCAGCAAAATCTCCCGGTTTGAAGACATCGAGAGTATCCAGTCATTAGGATTTCGTGGCGAAGCCCTGCCCAGCATCGCGTCTGTGGCTAAAGTACGTTGCACCAGCGCACGAAGCGAAAGTGAAGGCGGCAGGTTGATCGTTGTGGAAGGGGGAGAGATCCTCGAACAAAAAGATGTGGCTTGTCCACGGGGGACGACGCTTGAGGTGGCCCAGCTTTTTTATGTGACTCCCGCGCGCGGTAAATTTTTAAAAGGCGATTCGACAGAGTTTTCCCACATCACCCAGGTGGTCACACAACAGGCACTGGCTTACCCACATATCCAGTTTCATTTAACCCATAATGGCCGTGAGGTGATCAACACCTTGCCTACCGACC
>PCTK01000130.1:7895-9924 GCA_002786505.1 Nitrospinae bacterium CG22_combo_CG10-13_8_21_14_all_47_10
ATTGCCGAACTGTTTGGCGCCGATCTTGCCAAATCTCTGCTGGAGGTTGAAGCTCAGTCGGGGGACTACCAATTGAGAGGGTTTGTGTCGAGTCCTGTCTATACCCGCTCTAACCGGAATGCCCAGTATTGTTTTATCAATGGCCGGTTTGTGCGGGACAAAGTAATTCTGCATGCGACCCAGCAGGGCTATAGCCATCTTTTGCCTAAAGGACAGCACGCCGCGATGTTCCTTTACCTGACCATGGACCCCCGCCTGCTGGATGTGAATGTCCATCCATCAAAGGCGGAGGTGCGCTTCGCGTTTCAACAGGATGTGCATCAGTTTGTGGCTCATGGTGTACGCGCGTCCCTGGAAAAAAACCAGCAAGTCGATTTAACCGCAAGGGACGAGGAAGACATCCCTTTGCAAGGGAATCGGCAACCTTATTCACCGCGACCAAATTATCAGGCGCCTCCGTGGACGGACAAGGCTCCCATTCAAGGGGACCTTTCGCAGGCTCTCAGAACCATGCTGGCGCCGGATACTGGCTCAACATCGCACCAGGTCAACTGGTACGATAAAGCCCCGACACCGGTTGCCAGTCTGATTTATTCAGAATTTGAGCCTCTGGGCCAGTTAGACAGGTCTTTCATCATTATGCAGGGCAAGCAGGGGTTGCTGGTTGTTGATCAGCACGTTGCCCATGAAAGAATTTTATACGAACGGTTTTGTGCCGCCGCCAAAAATCGCAAGGTGGAGGTCCAGCAACTTTTATTTCCCGTTACCATTGAACTTTCCCCAGGGGAAACGGAAGTGTTGACTCCCCATCTTCTGCGCTTGCTCGATCTGGGACTGGAACTGGAACCGTTTGGCAAGAACGGGTTTTTACTCCGGTCCGTTCCCGCAATACTCAAAAACGGCGACCACGAAAAACTTATAAGGGAAACGATTGAAGCTCTCCCAAGAGAAGCACATGACGATGTTCTCAATGAAAAATACGAAGATGTGTTAATCATGATGTCGTGCCGCAACGCCATCAAGGTCAACCACACTCTCAACCTCGACCAGATCAGGAAACTGATCTCCGATCTGGAACAAACCTCCATGCCCTACACTTGTCCGCATGGACGGCCCATCTCCCTGCTGTTCGACATGGACGACATCCTGAAAAAATTCCTAAGAAAATAGCGGCGCTCCCCCACCACTAGTCCGCCTATTGCATGAGTATTTCCATTGTCAGGATTGAAAATATTATTGAATCACCCTCACCTCAGTCCATCAAGCCTTCAGACGATCAGGGTCCCTTCAAGGGAGAGGAAGCAAAAAGTCCCTTTTCCCCTGAATGTATTATTTGACACGGTTTTTTTGCGAAGAAAGTTTTCCGTGTTAATATGTGAAAATGTAGGTACAAAAGCCCGCCTTTTATTCCGAATAAATACCCTTTAATTTGAAACCTTTTTTGAAACGAATTTAATTTATGAATCCCTGGCATGATGTGGACCTTGGCGAGAAGGTTCCTGATATTTTTCCCGCTATTATAGAGGTCCCAAAAGGATCGAAAACCAAATATGAGTTGGACAAGCCCACCGGATTGATTCGTGTGGACCGAATTTTATACAGTTCCATGCAGTATCCGGCCAATTATGGATTTATTCCACGCACTTATTGTGATGATAACGATCCTCTGGATGTCCTGGTATTGGGACAGGAGAAGGTTTACCCGCTATCGATTATGATGGCAAGACCCATTGGGGTGATGGAAATGGTGGATTCGGGGGAGACGGATGATAAAATCATCGCCGTCCATGCCCATGATCCGGAATATGCCCATTACGAGGCCATTGAGGAGCTTCCTCCGCATCGCATGGTAGAGGTACAACGGTTCTTTGAAGATTATAAATCGTTGGAGAAGAAGCTGGTGGTTGTGGAAAAATTTCTTGGGCGCAAGGAAGCGGAAGTCATAATCCAAAATGCCATGGCTCTTTATCAGGAAAAATTTGGAAAGAAATGAAGTGGCCTGGGCTAAAAGAAGTGGGGGCATTGAAGG
>PCTK01000130.1:9942-10084 GCA_002786505.1 Nitrospinae bacterium CG22_combo_CG10-13_8_21_14_all_47_10
CCGCGAAAGTTTACTTTAAAAAAGGGTAACGTTTAAGCCAAGCTAACTTGTTGTCAGGTTATTAACCCGCATATTGCATGAAAAAAAGATGGCGAAAACCTTTCAAGCCTTTAAAATAAGGCTGAGCGACAACTCAAAGAAA
>PCTK01000218.1:0-548 GCA_002786505.1 Nitrospinae bacterium CG22_combo_CG10-13_8_21_14_all_47_10
TATATGTAAAATTACCAACTTGTCACTATGTGGACTATATAGCTTCCAGATTCATTTCACCAGAAAAAGTGGATTCAATATCCCGAACCCATTGATCTTCATCGAAAGGTTTCTTTAAAAAGAGGCTGATTTCATTTGATAGGACTGGTTCGAAAGAATCCGCTTCCAGCAAAAGTACGGTAGTGATTTCATGCGAGAATGTGCTTGCGGCAGACAAAAAACTGATACCATCCATACGTGATAAATCTTGATGGGAAATCACAATGGAAAATGGCGAGTCGTTCAACAATAATTCAACCCCTTCAACTCCATCATAAGCTGTTCGTACTTCAAACCCCTTTTCTACCAGGGCCTTTTTGAGAGACATGCGAAAAAAGGTGTCACCGTCAACCAGCAAAACCCTTGGCCTTGGGTTCCTGGGTGCTTTTCGAGTATTCATGATTACCCTTTTGTGCGTTTTTACAAAAATTAGACACCAGGACTGTTAGGTTTTTATTAGGTTTTGGTTAGAATGAAAATCCCCCTAGTTTTCCAATTGCAGACAAGAA
>PCTK01000218.1:557-1796 GCA_002786505.1 Nitrospinae bacterium CG22_combo_CG10-13_8_21_14_all_47_10
CAAATAACTCCTTTAAATTCAGGAGATTTTGATGTGGTTTTCAAGTGGGCCGACAAAATTCCGCACCAAATTATTCAGCCACTACAGGTTCTTCAATCGCATCCGGTTCGGTGCAGGTGATTTTGAAATCCTGGTCAGGCTCTTCTTTTTCTACCTCTTGCTTCCAGCCGAGTTCAATACAAAGTTTTTCTTTATTGCCTTTCAAAGAAGCCTCAAGTTCAAATTCAAGGTTATTGGAGGGTTTAAGTGTTACTAAATCCGTACCCTGTTGAATGCAAATAGTTCCTTCTTTGAGACCCTTGATAATTTCCTGCAAATGAGTGACTACTCTACCCACTTCCATTTCGCCTTTAAGGCTTACAGATTGCTTTGACATAAAAACCTCCTTTAGTAAGTCAGGTGTTATTAAAAACCTTTGGTTATATTTTTTTAGAATTTATGATGAGTGAAATCGCCCTGGCGGCCTCATCAAAATCCACTCCTCCAGAAATCTCCAGCACAGAAATTCCATTTAATTGGTCAATATAATTTTCTTCCGACAAGCTCGCTTGAGTCTCAACTTCCTCCGGCTCGTAAAACAACCCCGGAGATTTCATAAAAGCCCCTAACAGATCCCTGCGATCCGCAAAACTCACAAAATGTGAATTGATAGCACTTTCTTTGCGATTCCAGTTCAGCATCACAATCAGGTTCATGGGAGCCGATAAAACGAATTTATCCTTACCGAAACATCCATCTATAAACACGTCGTACTTATGTTCCAGATCCCAGAGTTCTTCAATAGTTAAATCTGCAAACCTTTCCCGCTCATCTGGCGGCATCACATTTTTCAAATGCGGGTTGTTTAAGGCGGTTCCAGGATTAATTCTGGGCAATTTGGCAACACCCAGCATATTAAAGCCAAGTTTTTCTTTTTTGAATAATAATCTATCATTACTGACAAACCGGGCTCCACGACTCATTAAGTGCAAAGCAAGGGTCGATTTACCCATACCGGGAAAGCCTGCCATGGCTATGCCCACACCTTTCCAGATGACACCGGAGGCATGAGCCAGGAAAAACCCTTGATTCAGCTTCCATTCCATAAATCTATTGTTGATGAAGTTGATAACCTGATTTGAGTTCCGGACACAAGGGCCAACGGCCAAATTGATTCCTCCACCAAAAAGAAACAACATGCCTGTCAACTTTTTACGAACCAGACGGCCATCAGGAAAATCCACAAATTCTTCCTTGATT
>PCTK01000218.1:1934-10036 GCA_002786505.1 Nitrospinae bacterium CG22_combo_CG10-13_8_21_14_all_47_10
TTTTGATTCAACAATTTTGAATTTGTCAAGATATCGATCCGACAATCACCAAATAAAAGGCGAAGTTGGCAAGAGGTGGCAAAACTTTTTTCCAATTGCCTGCGGGCATCCTGAATTGTTTCGGGGAGATTATTCATTTTTCATTTTTTTTAAAGCGTGGTCGACTAATAAAGGGGCCGCATCAATGTCACAGGCTTCTTTCAGTCCCCTGAACCCACCAAAAGCGGAAACCTCAAAAATTTTAGGACCTTCCTGGGTTTCGACCAAATCCACACAAGTAAAATCAAGATCAAAGAGTGACTGAGCCCGGTGGGCCAAATCAATGATTTCCTGGGAAGGATTGTAGGGTTCATACGTACCGCCGAATTGGGTGGTGGTGTTCCATGAATCTGTTTGCGCGACTCGCGCGTAGGTCGCCAGATATTCACCACCCAGAAAGACAATTCCTAAATCTTTTCCCGGTATCGACACCATTTTTTGGATATAAATCATACTGTTGCCTTCAGCCTTATAAGATTCCAGCTCAAGCCGAATACCATTGGATGCCTCCAGCACTTTCATACCGCGTGCTTTGGATGTATAGAGGGGTTTCAACACTGCTTTTCCAAACTCCTGAACTGCCTGACAGGCCTCATCAATGCTTTCGGTGAGAACTGTAGATGGCAGGGGAATATCGCCCTGTTTCAGCTTAAGGGTGCAGGTCATACGATCCAGCAACCCCAAGATGCTTTTGGGAGAAGAATAAATTTTCACTCCACTTCTGGAAAGGGATTCCAGGATCTCCAGGCGATTAATAAGGCTTGGAGAATATTGCGCCCCAATTTTTTTTATTATGAAAGCGTCGAATGAGCCAAGATCCAGAGAACCTTTCCCGATATAGTTCTTTTCAAGATTATAAGCAACTTCAGCCATGTCGATTAAATAACGGTTTCCCGTCTTACTTTCGACGATGTCGGCCAAATGCTCTGAAGACCAGCTTCCGGGGATTCCTATGATACCAATTTTAGCCATATGAATATTCGACAATTAGATTATAAATAGGTCAGAACTTTGGGGACCAATTTAAAATCCTCCCAAGGCCGACCCTGATGCGAAGCAATTTTCTCCAGAAGGTACAGTGCCCTTTGTTGCATGGTTTGCGAAAACTTTTGGTCAAACTCAAACCGTGTCGACGTAAAAAACGAGCGTGCCAAACCCAAAGCTAACCGGGCTTCAAATGTTGGATCACCGTTTTTATTTGAGAACTTTTGTCCAAATTGAAAAAACTTCAAAGTAAATTGATTCATCCGGTCTCGAATCTTTGGTACAAAAATAGGCAATCGAAAGATGGAAACCAGAAAAACCGAAATATCCTGAACATAATCCTGGCGACCAGACCGATATAAATCAATGAAATGCATTCGATGTTCATGGGTGTCGTAAATGATATTGTCCAGATTGAAGTCTCCATGGGACCAGACTGAAAATGGAACGGTTATTTTATTTTCAAGGGCTTCACATTCATCAATCAACTCTTCAAAAGAATAGGTGACCAGACTGCCAATTTGCCGGGGCTTTAATTTAAAATCAGGGTGAGCCTTGTAAATATCAGACACCCGGGTTTTCAATTGCCTGATGAAGTTTGAACAAACCGGTTCAGGACTTAATGTTTTAGTCCAGATTTCTGTCAGGATTTTTTTGAGATGCTCAAAAGATTCATCCAGGCAACAACCATCGGGATCCAAAAGGGAATTTTGAATCGTTGGCCCCTCAAGAAATTCCAGAAGGATGGAAGCGGTTCTCCCATTTTTTTGAAAACTAAAAACTTTGGGAGGCAACCCAGCTTTGAGAGATTCCCACGCCTCAATATTTTCTTTCTCTTTCTTAATCTTGCTGATTTTTCCTTCTTTAAAAATAACAGGCTGTTCATTGGCCCCTTTAAGATTCTTTTGTACCCGACTGATTTTGCATCCTGATTTAGTACCGAGGAAAGCCTCAATTTTTAATTCTTCCAGAAACTTATTCATATCCATGGAGCCCATGGAATCGTCCAGACTTTCTATGTGCTTGATTTTGACTCGTTCTCCTATGGTGGCAAAGATGATCGCCTCACCTATATTCAACAAAGAGTCTCCCATTCTCTCCAGGTACTGCAAAATAAAGAGTGTGGTTACCAGGCTTTCTGTATGCTCCCCCCCTGCCTTTAATTCGTTCATGATTCGTTTGAAATTTAAACCAAAATAATTATCCAAACTGATTTCTGACCGACAGATTTTTAAGCCCAGATTGAGATCACGGTTCTTAAAGGCTTTATGAATTAGTTTTAAGGACTCCAGTATTTCCTTAAAAGCTTCTCCATATTTTATTCGCTTCAAAAATTCGTTGGATACCAGATGTTCGGTCTGGCGGACAATGTTGACTGCAAAATCCGCAATCCGCTCTAAATTATTGCCGATGATGTAGAGGGAACGCATGGTATCCGCTTCAGGTTTTGAGGTTTTTTTCTTGATACTGCTATAAAAACTCTCCCTTTCAATGATGCTCTTTAAATTATCAATATAATCATCTCGTGCCAGTATTTTTTCGATGACATGGGGATCCGGTTTTTTGAGTACTTTTTGGGTGTCTTCAACCTGTTTAGTCGTTTCCAGGATAATCAGTTGAAGATTGTTTTCGATTTCACCCTGCAGAATAGTATAAGTTTCCGGCATAACAACCTGATTTATTTTCCAGCTTTGATTTCTAGCGGGTCAGGGTAAAGTTCTTTTCCCTCCTTGCCCTCTGTCCAACTGGCTTTCAGGCTGACTTTAACTTTACGATCTTTTCGCTTAGCACTTATACCCAGCCGGAGTAACCCATTGGGCTCTAAAATAAACTTCTTTTGTTTGGTGCCAAAGATCAGTTTTCCACTTTGAAACCCTTCAGTGAGCGCCTTCAAATATTTTATGATGAGTTCTGTGTCTTGTATGGATTCATGCTTGAATTCATCATCGGAAACAGCCATGACAAGTTCTCCGTCTAAAAGGTTGAACTATAGACCCTGGCCCTGAAAAAGGACAAACATGCACGTCCTTTCCAACGGGCAAAAAAAACATTGATACTTTGCCATCAAAGTATCCGGGCAATTGATCAATTCAGCCGCTCTTTATATTCATCTATCAGTTTGGCGCGATCAGTGTTTGCCAGATTCAAACTTTTTCGAATGTGCAAATCATCCCATGCCAACTGCACTCCAATTTGGCGGCCCGCTTTCTCTTTATTTTGAGCGTCCGGAGCCCGGACTTTCTCTCCCATATGGCAATCGTCACCCATGGTGATTAAAAGTTTTCGTCTCCCGTTTAGCGCTTTGTTCTGATTGGTAACCACAGTGATCAGAAAATCTGTATATTGCCGGGATTGCGGGTTCCAGACCTCGTATCCATCCACATCATATTCCGCCAGCAATATCGGCCAGAATTGTTCCGGGTGAGGAATGATAATACCGCCGCCCAATGATCGCGTTTCTTCAATAAATTCTTCAGCGCGAAAAAAATACTCTGGACTGAATTCTCTTTTAACTATCTTTTTTACTGCCCTAATAAATGATTGCGCCCGGTTGATCAATCGACCATCAAAATTCTTCCGCATCAAATCGAAGTAATTAGCCAATAACTTGTTTTTAATATGTTCAACCGGAGTCACCGATTCATTTTCATGAAACAACTTATTCAGTTTGCGAGTTCCCCATTGAACAAACTGGACAAGGTCATCGTCAGCGGCCGTGGCTGTAATAGCGGCCTGCAGGCGATTCTCGAACCGGGGAGCAATGATGGAATCCATCAACTCAAATAATTGCGAAGACCGATAGTTTCTCGTGTGCTTGCACATTGATTTCAACACATCCGCTTTCTCTACTTTTGAGTTTTCAAAGTGAAGGAGAAACTGAACCTTTTTCTGAAATTGCGGGGCATAGCAATCTACTTCAACACCCGAATATTCGCCGTCATAAGACAAAATTTCATTATGTTGCGTCGGGATTATCAATTCCCTCTTCTTATTGGGAAAGGTCGCGTTAATGCGTTTTCGGATTATCTCCATAGGCACAAACTCTGGATGCCAGTGGAGAGCCGTAACGGTTTCCTGTTTCGGGAAAATTTGCGCAGGCTCCAGAATTTGGGCGGTTTGCTCCGAAGTGAGTTCAATCGTCACGAGTTCTTCATAATTCCGTTGATCCAACTCGGTCAACTCATCCGACAACTCTTCAACATTCAAGGGTGAAACCGGGGACGACGATTTATCAAATAAAGATTCAAGAACTTCCAGAGTAGGAGTTTTCTGGTTTTGCTGGATTTCAAATACGCGGTTAGAGTGCAACATAAAACCTCCTTAAGGATTCTGACAGGAATCCCAAGAAAAATGGGGAGTGGATGGAAAAAACTTTTTGGCAGTCCATATTACCAATGGGGAAGGATAAAATCAGCACTGCACACGGCCAAGAAAGACTTTATAACTTCGTCGAATTTTGGATTTTGCAAAAACACTTTGTACAGACACCAAGTCTCCTCTATTTAAACAATGTAGAGTCTACCGATCACAAATTTGAATTGCGTTAGCCTTTTGTTAGGAAACCCACCGTTTTCACCTGATTTTTCCTAACCAAAACCTAACCCCTTTAAGGCCTTTTTGGCTTTATTCTTCATGTAATTTCAATCTTCAAGGGAATATTCATGACCATCAACATGACCATCAATCCTGAAATCTTCAGAGAGTCCGACATCCGAGGCCTGGTCAATGAGGATCTGACCCCTGAATTTGTGAAATCTCTCGGAAAAGCCATAGGGACTCTTCTACGCCGAATGGGGGGGAGAACCCTGACCCTGGCCAGGGACATCAGGCCAAGCTCTTACCAGATCAGCTACATACTGGGAAAGGGAATTCTTTCAACGGGGTGCAACATTATCGACATCGGGACTATCCCCACACCTGTTTCCTACTTTTCCCAATATTATTTGGATTGCGATGGAGGAGTGATGATAACGGGAAGCCATAATCCCGCCGCCTTTAATGGCTTCAAGATTTCAATCGCGAAAAATAGCCTTTACGGGGAAACCATCCGGGAATTATATCGAATCATCCTCAATCAGGATTATGAGTCCGGAAAAGGCTGGCATGAGGCCAGAGAAATCAAGGAAGCCTACATTCAAAATATCAAAGATAGAATCCAAATTTCAAAACCCATTAAAACTGTAGTGGATGGCGGAAACGGTTGCTTTGGGCTGATCGGCCCAGAATTGATGGGACGTTTGGGGTTGGACCCCATCGAGATATTCTGTGAGCCCGATGGCACATTCCCCAACCATCACCCGGATCCCACCACTGAAGAAAACCTCCGATCCCTGAAAACCAAAGTCCTGCAGGAAAATGCTGAAGTAGGGATTGGGTTTGACGGAGATGTTGACCGCATCGGCGTTATTGATGACCGAGGAAACATTGTTTGGGGAGACCACTTGCTCATAATTTTTGCCCGCCATATATTAAACCGCCATCCTGGTGCGACCATCGTGGGTGAAGTGAAGTGTTCGCAGAACCTGTTTCAGGATATCAAGAATAAAGGAGGCGTGCCGGTGATGACCTCCGCGGGACACTCGTTGATTAAGAAAAAAATGCGCGAAACGGGAGCTTTATTGGCCGGGGAAATGAGCGGCCACATATTTTTTGCCGATGAATATTACGGATATGATGATGCCATCTATGCCGCCTGTCGGCTTCTCCAAATACTGGATGGCACCCATATCAAATTGTCTGAATTGTTAATTGATCTTCCCAAAACCTTTTACACCCCGGAAATCCGGATTGAGTGTCCCGATCAGCAAAAATTTAAAATTGCCGATGACATTGCAAAACATTTTCGGGGTCGATTTGACATCAACGAAACCGATGGAGCTCGCATTGACTTTTCCGACGGATGGGCTCTAATCAGGGCTTCCAACACACAGCCAGCCCTGGTCTTAAGGTTTGAGGCTCAGTCCGAAGCCAGGTTGAAAGAACTTCAGGAATTAATGAATGAGCGGTTGGCAAGGTTCGATTGTATTGATCCTCTGCAACTTGATCCAGCCTCTCCTTAAAGAAAATTTTGATTAACAATGGGGCATTGTTTAATGAAACCACAATCACCTCGCCTGTTCGGCGGTAAATTATTTTTGTCGGCCACACTGCTTATCTTTAGCATAAATTCCGCATGCGCGCAGAAAATCGTTCGAGTAGAATTCACGTCCACACCCCTTCCGGCGGAATTCACGATTCTGGAGGAAGCCTTTACTCAATCTGCGATTCGACTTACTTACGACGATAAATCCGTAAAAGTTATTCCTTTAAATTATAATGTGCTATTTCGCTCTGGGGACAAGGTTGGCACCAACAGGGCGGGAGCCATTCTGGACATTAAAGGGATCCCGATCAGCAACTGGGGCCAAACGACAAACCATTTTCAGATCAGGAAGGGGCCTATCTTCTCCTCGTCCCCGGACGGAAACACGCTGATCTCCCTTAAGAAAAAAGAATCTTCAGGTTCCCATTCGCTTTATTTGATCACACATTTTGAAAATCACAGTTGGGTCGAGAATGCAGACAGAAACATTCATCCTCTCAATGCCAAGTATGATGTTCCAATGACGATTAACTTAACAAACCTGCAACAGAACATTAAGAACGGGAATTTAATTCCCAAATCCCTGCAACCTGTGGATGCCAGTGCCTCCGAGGGATTTTGGTTTCCTTGCGCGGCAAGCCTGACCCCCTGGAACACCCACTTAGGTTCTGAAGAATACGAACCAAACGCTCAATGGTTCGAAAACGCACCCCTGGAGACTGTAAATTTGTTTTTGGGGACAACGGGCAAAAAAGTAAAAGAGGGCGGCGCCAATCCTTACAGATACGGCTTCCCCATAGAAATCCAACTGGAACCAGAAGGAATTGCCAAGGTTAATAAGCGATATGCGATGGGGAGGATTAGTCTGGAGCTGGGGGTAGTCATGCCCGATGAACGAACAGTTTATTTGACGGACGATGCTAAAGATGGGGTTAGGCTTTTATTTATTGCCGACCAGCCACGAGACTTGTCTTCAGGAACCCTATATGCCGCCAAGTGGCATCAAACCCGCACCAAAGAGGGAGATTCCGCCAATTTGTCCTGGATAAAATTAGGTCATTCGGATGAAAAATCTATTCAGGCTTACTTAGACCAACGCATTACCTTTTCAGATATTTTTACAAGAAATACAATTCCATTGACATCGGCGACTTCCGATTCATTCCACCCGGCTTATGTTTTTCAAGGCTACACTCCGAAAATTAAAAATTCAAAGAATGAACCGGGGATTTTGGATCCAAAGATTGAATTCCTGCAAATAAAACCAGGAATGGCAACAGCAGCGGCTTTTTTAGAAACGCGCCGATTTGCGGCATTGCAGGGAGCCACAACAGAGTTCACAAAACTGGAAGGACAAGCCTTAAACAAAAAAAGAAAAAAACTGTATACAGCAGTCTCCAAAGCTTATGAAGGAATGCTAGCGGGTAAAAATGGGCCGCGCTTTCAGGACGATATTCAATTGGTTGGCCTTCCAGATGATTTGTTGTGCGGCATTGTTTATGAAAGCGATTTAAAGGGCGACCAACTGGACTCTAAAGGAAACCCGGTATTGAGCGACTGGGTAGCTACAAATATGAAAGCCCTCATTAAAGGAAAAAGTGCCGGTCCCGGCTCCTGTGATGTAAACCACATCGCCAACCCTGACAACTTGAAATTCTCTGAAATGTTTCAAACTTTATTCATTGCGGAAGATAGTGGAGTCCGGCACCCAAGAGACATGCTTTGGGCCTACTCGGTGGAGACCGGTACTTTATCCCGCATTTTGATGGCACCCAAACATTCTGAAATCTCTGGTTTATTCGTGGCCGAGGACACGAATGGCTTTGCGTATTTATTCGCTAACTTCCAAAGAAGTATTTATCCTGAAGATTTTGCGGAAACGATGACACCGGAAGAGGCCAATAAATTGGTAGCCGAAAAAGATTTGAGAGGGCTTGTGGGATATCTGGGCCCCATACCAATTGGGTCAAAATAACTATATACGATCCATATGAAC
>PCTK01000229.1:0-2738 GCA_002786505.1 Nitrospinae bacterium CG22_combo_CG10-13_8_21_14_all_47_10
GCCAGACTGACAAAGTCCTGTGGTCATGCAGGGTCATTGGCCGGTTCTGGAGACGATGCCATGGCCAAGGAACAATGGTTCATGGACTATTTTGGCGTAGATGGGGTCTACACTCCGCAAAAACCCATTTTCTCGAAGAAGGGGGCGTTGGTAACTAACATCGCTCATATTCCGGAAGCCGTGACCAAAGTCATGGAGTTGAATGGAGAAAAGCCTGATTTCGAACCGAAAGGTAGCCTGGCCCTGAAATGCTGGTTTGGCAACAATCAGGGGCTGTCGTTGCCGCCTGAATTGGATCTGCCAGTTGTTGAGGCGGCAGAACCTTATAACGAACAGATTGAAGCTCTCAATAAAATGGTTGGCGCCCAGCATCGCCGGGAAACTCTCAAGGATGCCAGTGGTGCTTCGATGATGGACCCGAAAACCCAGGTTTCAAAAATTCACGGCACATCAATACTTTCTGCCTCAGTAAAAACTTTTGAAGCCAACCTGGTGTTCGCGTTGACCCGGGATTATACCTGTGAATACGGCGAAAAGATCGCCAACATCGTGCTGAATATGTATGTCAACCAGCATGGTCAGCCGACTCTTGCCGCCGCTGAAGCCTCAAGAGAAAATGGTAATTCTCCCAACACCGTGATTTCTTCCGCGGTTGCGATCTGCGGTAAGAAAATGGTTCAAAAAGCCATGGACGCTTCCCATGCGCTTCTGGAATTGTTCCAGTACACAAAGATGAACGACGTAGGCGAGAAGTTCGACTATGCCGACCTCTTGAAAGAAGCCGGAAAATTTAAAGACGTGCTTCTCGCCGATGGCGAAGACGCCTGCGCTAAAAAGCTTGCCGATTGTCTCAATAAAGCCGGTTACTCTGTGTTCGTACAGTTTGTGCAGGACTTTGCAGAGGCCAACGGCGGCAAGCTATCCACCGATGCGCTGTTCGCGGCGGTATGGACCACCTTGGGGTGGAGTTCTTTGCGGACCAAAAAGATTTCCAAAGACACGCTTGTACGCTTGCCGTGGTATTCGCGCATCTACAGCACCATCGTTGGTGTTTCGGCGCCAGCGTCCCGGCATGGTGAAGACAATATTGCTGGAGTGAAACTGGAAGAGTTGATTCCCAACTACAGTTTCACCAAAACTGCATTCGTCACGCTTCTGGGTCGTCAGCCTTCTGAATTGGAGCTTTATGAGTTCCAGGTCCTGCTCGGACTCATCATCACCAATGGACCGGGCACGATTTCCGCGCAGGGTTGTAAAGGCGCCGTCAGTGCCGATGGGCCGGAGCAACCACAACGGGTTCAGGTGAACAAGGCCTTCATTGGCTTTCTCACTCATACCGGTTTCGCCCACGGCGGAAACGGTTATGAAGCCGCCGCTTTCCTGCTTGAAAATTTTAAAGACAAAGGTCTTAAAAATGCCGACGATACCGCGCATGGACTTGATCTCGATGCCATGGCGATGGAAGTGGCGAAAAACTACTCGGATTATAAAAATAAACAGAAAGCGATTGGCAACCTTGATTATGCCAAACTGCCTTGTATCAACCATCCGATTTTCAAGGGAAAAGATGTTAACTACGATCCCCGGGAAGTTTTTGTGCAGGGCCTTTTTAAAGAAAAAGGCATCCATAACGTTTTTCTCGAGTTCTACCACAGTCTTGTTCAGGCTTTGTTCAAGGCCAAGGTCAGTAAAAATGTTTACTGCGTAAATATTGATGCGGTCATCGCCGTTATCTTGCTCAAGGTTGTTTGGGCTGATTTCAGTGAAGGCAAGATGAAAGAAGAAGATATCGAGTCTGCCAGTTTCGCCACCTTCCTGTTCGGCAGGATGATCGGTTGTGCCGCGGAAATTGATGACCATACATCGCGAGGAAAAAATATGGATACCCGCACTCCCGCCAGCCAATGCCGGTATGTTGGGTAGAGTGCGAGTACATTAGGAACCAGACTTTTCAAGTATTCAAGAAGCCTGTACCCTTATGGGGTAGGGGCTTTTTGTTTTTGTTGAAAAGTTGTGGTAAACATTCCATTGTGACCAATAGATGACCTGGCTTGTGTATGAATCAGGGAGGGAATCGGTATGGCAGGAGACCAGAGAAAATTTCCACGTGCACTAATAGAATTGTCGGCTAAAACCCAGACCGCCGGTCAGTGGATTGAAGGGCGGGTTCTTGACCTTTCAGTGGAAGGGATTTCATTGGAAGTACCACACGCGCTTAAAACCGGTGAGTTAACCACAATTGAACTGGAACACAGCGATTTGATGAAAAAAAACCAGGTGCAGGCCGAAGTACTCCGTTGTGATAGCAACCCGGATGAACCGAACCCAAAAGTATTTCATGTGGTGGCGCGGCTGATTGAGCCGAACGATGAATACCTGATGGGCGCTTTGAATCTGGTTCATGGGGATGGACCAAAGAAAGACCGGCGGCATTCGGGTTTTGGGGAGCGGGATGATGGAAGATAATACCCTGTTGCAGGAAATCGGCGGTCGACCGGTGTTGGAAAAAGTCCATAAACTTTTTTACGATAAACTCTACGAACACTCCTGGCTGAAAATTTTTTTTCTGCATATTGACCAGAAAGTTATTGAAAACCAGCAGACCGATTTCATGGTTTCCAATATGGGCGGAGGCAAAATCTATTCCGGAGGCATGCCCAGGAATGTCCATCGGCATATGTATATCACCGAAGAACTGTTTGACCTGAGAACCGAAATTTTAAAAGAAAGCATTCTCG
>PCTK01000229.1:2744-8940 GCA_002786505.1 Nitrospinae bacterium CG22_combo_CG10-13_8_21_14_all_47_10
GGGTACCCGGAGCTTTGGCCGAACGGTGGATTCGCATAGACGGCGCATTCAAACATTCCCTGGTTAAAAAAAGTATTGATGATTGCGAGAAACGTTTTTTCACCGATGAAATCCTCAGCTTTCCCAAACCCTCCTAGGCGGAGGGCCAATCAGCAATAAATTTAATGGGCGAGTAAATGGTTGTTCTCGGCATAATGATCTGTAATGGAGGCAGTCCGTGCAGGCACAGGAAGGGGTGTTGAGTCCCCCAAAAAAACATTCACTGATTCAGGTTTATAATTTTGAAGACCTGCCGTTGATCACCATGAACGTGGCGCGGATCGGTGCGCAGACTCCCGGCATGGCCTCCGAAATTGCGGGCAACGAGAAGCACTTTGCCATGGTTGGATTCGGTCCCATGACCTGGGTCTGGCTTACGCCGGACAAACCTGTGCCTGGCGGGTTCCGTGCTTTTGACGAGACCGAAATAGAAGGGAAAGACGTCCCCGAAACCCGGGGTGATATCATGCTCTACTTTTCTTCTGACCATGCAGACTTGAATCGGGAAATAGCCAACCAGGCAGGCGATCTCTTTGGCAACGATGGAGAACTCATTGAAGAAGTTTGTATGGAAAAATTTAACCGGACAAGTGACACCGAAAATATACTTATAGACAGATCCACCAATCTTGATACAGAGAAAAGCAGTTTTGTCCTCGCCCAGCGGTTCAAGGGAGAGGAAGACATTCCTTCAAAGCACTATCAAAATAGTTTTTCCTGCGACAGCTACCGTTACACCATGACCTTCAGCAATAACCCGGCTGAACTGCAAGTGCATGGGGACTCTGTCTCCCGTCCTCCTGTCTTCCGCGGAGTGTTTTTTATTCCCTCCCTCAATCTTTTGACCAGCCTGAGAATGGGCGGCATCCGCATGGGTTCCCTCGCCATCAACGCTAAATGGAAGCAGTAGCCTGCTAGAAAATTGGTGGCTGACGCTTACTTTGCGTCGTGAGGCGAAAAAGAAATTCCTTGGGCGTTGTCGAGAATGTGAATGCCTGATTTTTGCGGAGTGTTTTACACTTGCGAACAGCGAGGCTGAGGAAGAAGGTCAGAGCTGGGAACTGGTGCCGCACCTGGTGGGCGGTTGGCGACTATACGTTTCGAGTGACTTGTCTGTTCATGGTCTCAAGTCGTCGGACCAGAATTTCAATCAACTTGTCTTTTAGTTTGGTGGGGATGGCTGGCTTGAGGGTGTCTATATTTTTGGTTTCGATTTTAAGCGCGATGACGTCTCCGTCAGCGATGACGCTGGTGGTCCGGGTTCGTCTTGCGATGTAGGCGATCTCCCCGAATACGGCTCCGGCTTTGAGTTTGGCGATGGTCACTTCATCAGGGTTATTTTTGACGACAGCAACCACTCCTTTGAGCAGGATGAAAAAGGAATAATCGGTTTCCCCCTCCCTGATGATCACATCGGAAGGAAAGTATTTATAGATTTGACTTTCCAGCGTGCTGAGGAAATGCTTTTCTTCCCGGGTAAACCCGTCAAAAAAAGAAAGCTGGTCTATCAGCTCAAATGCCTGATCCTGCTCCATATCGGTGGGTCCTTAGTTTGAAAATTCAGCCTCCATTGTAATGGAAACCAAATGTTAACGCAAAGTGATTGCTGGTCAACTCCATTAAATCTCACCCTGTGCATAGGTGAAGGTTGTTTCAGGAGAATTTTTGCAATAAAATAAGGGAACGATATTTTAAATAAGGGAAAAAATATGCGTAACGAATTCACCGCTATTTTTGAAAAAGACGAGGATTGGTTCATTGCATATTGTCCTGAAGTACCTGGAGCGAACGGCCAGGGAAAAACCATGGAGGAATGCCGCCAGAGTTTGGCTGATGCTATTTCCCTGATTTTGGAAGACCGGCGAGAAGAAGGCTTAAAGGGCGTTCCTGATGATGCCATTCGGGATATTGTCAGTATTCCATGAAGCGGAATCAGCTTCTAAAACATTTACGCAGGCAAGGTTGCCATCTTAAAAGGGAAGGGGCCTCGCATTCCCTTTGGACGAATCCGCAGACAGGTCAGATTGAAACCATTCCGCGACACACAGAAGTTCCCAACCGCTTAGCCAAAAAAATTTGTAAAGGCTTGGGCATTCCTGAGCTTTAAACTTCCAATTTGGGGCTGAAAAATATTGGGTGTAAGTCGGCTAAGTATCTTGATGCCACCTCAATTTTGGATGCCGGGCGGCTTGAGCTTCATCGGGACGCGATACTTTTGCCAGCTTCGGGGAAGCATGAAAGCTTTCGGGATCCTCCTTGCCCTTTTTGGCAATGGATTTCATGGCCGCAATGAAGTTGTCAAGGGTTTCTTTCGATTCTGTTTCGGTCGGTTCTATCATCAACGCCCCTTTAACAATGAGGGGAAAATAAACGGTTGGTGGATGAAAACCGTGGTCGATGAGGGCCTTGGCAAAATCCATCGTGGTGATGCCTTGTCCTTTATCGTTGAACACGCATTCGTGCAGGCTGGGTCCGGTAAAGGGCAGGTGGAACGTGTCTTTTAATCGGGCCCGAATATAATTGGCATTGAGCACTGCTGACCGCGCCGCCTCCCGGATGCCTTCGGGTCCCAGTGTGCGGATGTAGGCATAGGCGCGCAGAAGCATGCCGAAATTACCGTTGAACGATTTCAACCGGCCGATGCTTTGTGGTCGGTCCCGGTTCAGCCGGTATTTTGATCCTGCTTTTTCTACCACGGGTGCGGGTAGGTAGGGTTCGAGAATATCCTTGATACATACGGGACCGGCACCGGGCCCGCCCCCGCCATGCGGAGTCGAAAAAGTTTTGTGCAGGTTGATGTGTAACACATCGATCCCCATATCTCCCATTTTGGCGATGCCCATAACAGCATTGAGGTTTGCACCGTCGCAATAGACGAGTCCGCCTTTTTTATGCACGATCTCCGTAATTTTTAAAATATCTTTTTCAAACATCCCCAGTGTGTTGGGATTGGTCAGCATGATCGCCGCTGTCTCTTCATCCATCGCCGCTTCGAGTTTTGCGACATCAATCGTTCCTTCGGAATTGGACGGCAGTTGCACGGATTTGTAACCGCACAGTGTGGCGCTGGCCGGGTTGGTGCCGTGGGCGGAATCGGGCAGTAGCACTTTTTTTCGGGGGTTGCCTTGTGCCGCGTGATAGGCCTGAATCATCAACATGCCGGTAAACTCTCCCTGTGCTCCAGCGGCTGGGTGCAGACTGGCGTGGTCCATCCCGCTGATGGTTTTCAGGCATTCCTGCAATTCATACATCAATTGCAGGCTTCCTTGCGAGTCCGCATCGGGGGTCATCGGGTGATGCTGGGCAAAGCCGGGCAACCGTGCTAATGTTTCATTAATTTTCGGATTGTATTTCATGGTGCACGATCCCAATGGATAAAAATTGGTATCGATGCTGAAGTTCCATTGTGATAGCCGGGTGTAGTGGCGCACTACATCAAGCTCCGTCAGTTCAGGAAGCTTCTCAATGGCCTGACGGATTTCTGCTGGTGGGAGCAGGGTTTCAATCTCCACTTCCGGCACATCGCAGGGAGGCAGGGAATAGGCTTTTCGGCCCGGTGAGCCCATTTCAAAAATAATAGGTTCCTCGGAGATCAGCCCAGACGTTCCGGGAGTTTGGTCTGCTTGTGTTTGGTTCATGATTTTCTCTTTATATGTAATGTGTTTAACATTTCCAATAAGGTGGTGAGAACTGTGTTGGTGGACAAAGAGCCGTTGTCTCTTTCTTCCAGCACCACGCTGGCTGGATTCAGAGGACCCCAGCGTTTTATTTCCCCATGTTTAAAGATCACGCAAACCGGTTTGTCGACCGCCGAGGCAAGGTGCATGATGCCGGTATGGTTACAAAGTAAAACATCGCATTCCTGAATCAAAAGAGCAAGTTCTTTTGCGCTGAGCAGGGGAAGAAGTTGTGGTTTTTTCTGCATTTTGGCAATGACTGCCTGGAGTTCAGTTTCTTCTCCCGGCCCGTTGACCATCCAGACCTGTGTCGATTCCAATAACTGCTCAATCACCGTCTTGAATTTTTCCCACGGCCAGCCCCATTTTGCAACTCGGGTGCCGGATTTTACCAGCACCACAGGTTTTTCCGATGAGACTCGAAATTGCCGGATAAGATTTTCAACTTTTTGCGTTTCGGCAGAATTGAAATAAAGCCGGGGCTGGCTTTGGGTTTTCTGGATACCAAGGGCCCGCAATAGTTCCAGGTTATTTTCGGTTTCGTGTTTTGCGGGGCCTTCCACCGGCACCCGGATGTTATGAGCCCAGGCATTTTCCTTATGGTCGTAACCGACGCGTATTCTTGCGCCGGAACATAAGCTGAAAAATGTGGCGGTGGCGCTGAAACTTTTATTTAGAGTCAGGGTCAGGTCAAAATGTTCATCTCGCAGTTGGCGAAAAACCTTCAGAGGTTGTTTGGGGTCGAAGGCAAGCACGCCGCTGATGTTTGGGTTGTCTGCCAGTAGCCCTGCTTGAGCGTTTTCCACCAGAACACGGATGTACAAGTGCGGAAATTCTCTTTTAAGGGATTCGTAAACTGGAGTGGAGAGCACAACATCGCCCAGCCTGTCGGGGCGTATAATCAAAACGGATTTAATACTGTTAAAGTCCAGAGGCAGATGGGGCGGACTGGGGGCTTTACCTGTGCATGCGCCAACGAGGCTCCACAATAGTCGCTTGGTTTTTTTTTCTATCGTGTGCAGGAGTTGGTTGGCCATGGATTGAGTGAGGTGTTGTGCGACCCATTGCTTCTGGAGGTTTTAAAGCGGGAGCGCCTCGTCAATGAGCATGATTGGGATATCATCTTTAACCGGAAACTTCAAGGCGCAGGTCTTGCAAACCAGGCCGTCTTCTTCTTTTGTGAGTTCAAGGTCTCCCTTGCATTTAGGACAGACCAGAATATCCAGCAGTTCCTTGTCGATTCCCATGTTGTTCTCCTTGATAGTTTATAAAATCGGGATGTTTTTTTTTATTTGCTGATGGTTCTTCACGGCCTGGAACACTTCGTCCACGGTCACCTGATTCATACATTCTTTGGTCCCCAGAGGGCAGGTTTTTTTCCAGCAAAAACTGCATGGGAGCATTTTGTAAACCGTTTCATGATTCACGCCATAGGCTCCGTTACGCACCGGGTCGGTGGGGCCAAAGATGGAAACTGTGGGAATGCCCAACGCCGCGCCGAGGTGAAGCGGACCTGAATCACAGCTTACCAGCAGTGCCATCCTTTTGTACAGGGCAATAGATTCTAAAATTGAAGTGGGAGGAGCAATCCAGTTTTTTTGTCGCATGTGGGCGGAGATTTGCTCGACCTTGAACTCCTCTCCCGGCCCCCAGGTCAACAGGATGGAACAACCCAACTCTCCCGCGATTCGGTCAGCCAGTTCCGCGAAGCGGACCAGTTCCCATTGCTTGCTTTCGAATCCTGCTCCCGGATTGATTGCGATAATCGGGCGGGCGGTGAGTTCCGGGTGCTGGTCAAAAAAACCTGCTACCTTTTTATCCATTTCCTCCGGAACCGTGAGCGGAAAATTTTTTTCTTCTTCAATTTTGCCAATCGCGGTTTGCAAAATTGTGAGGTACATGTCGACAATATGGAGCCCTCCCGCCATATAAGGGGCCTTGCAATTGGTGAAGAACGCGCTGAACTTTTCTTTGCAGTTATTGCGGTGAAACCCAACTCGGGTTGGGGAGCCGCTCAACCTGGCAATAAGGCCGCTTTTGATGAGTCCATGCAAGTCGAGGACAATATCAAAATTATGCCGACGAAGGATTTTGATAGTGTCCAGAATTTCTCCAAGAGAACGGCCATTCCAGTTTTTGCGCCAAATTTTTGTGCGCAGGGGAATGATCTCGTCAATGTCGGGGTTGCCGTGCAATATATCTTGAAAGCGCTCTTCCACCATCCAGGCGATATAACAGTCAGGAAGGGATTTCCTGATTGTCGCGGCAACGGGCAGTGTGTGCACCACATCTCCCAACGCACTGAATTTAAGTATTAGTATTTTGTGTGGGTTCATCATGGGGCTGTTCTTCTCCTTTTGGGGAGATGAGTTTTAAAATCCGGGTAAAGATGTGATGGTATCCCAGGTAGCCCATCAAACTGCCAAAGAGTGCTCCGGCGAGAACATCGGATGGATAGTGCACTTTCAGGTAGACTCTTG
>PCTK01000229.1:8980-9103 GCA_002786505.1 Nitrospinae bacterium CG22_combo_CG10-13_8_21_14_all_47_10
GGCTTTGCGAAAACAAAGGCTGATGAGAGTCGCGGCGGCAAAGTTATTGACGGCATGGTTTGAGGGGAAAGAAAAACTGTTAGAGCAGTTCACCACATTTATCAGGTCTGGCAAGGTATGGCA
>PCTK01000229.1:9265-9536 GCA_002786505.1 Nitrospinae bacterium CG22_combo_CG10-13_8_21_14_all_47_10
GATGGTGATAAACAGCATTAATCGTTCCATTATTGGGGATTGAAAATGCTGGTTGATCCAGTAGAATAGCGAAACGTCGAGATCGTATAAGATGGCGATTCCTTTTTGCGGGGATTGTGATTGCTGAATTAATTTTATGGAGTTTGAGGGCTTGAGTCAATTGATTTGTTGTTTGTTGAATCTTTCGCAAGTGAAAATTTTATCCGCCTGCTCGGGGTTATTTCCCCGTTGGAATCCATGATGGCGAAAGCTCATGACAACGCATTGATCC
>PCTK01000134.1 GCA_002786505.1 Nitrospinae bacterium CG22_combo_CG10-13_8_21_14_all_47_10
ATCTTTTATTTTTCTTGACGTTAGAGGGTTTTTAATATACCTTTTTTGGTATGCAATGTCCTGACTGTGGTTATATTTCATTTAGGCAGGAGAAGGCTTGCGGTAGTTGCGGCTTTAATTTTAAGAAAGTCACTACAGCTTCCCTTTTCCGCAATGATTCTTTTACTGTTTTTAGAAAAGAACAGGAATCATCCGACGTATCCCCTCTCCAAGCCGGGGAAGATATTGCCGTCATGGAGCATCCCGAAGAATCCCGGAAAAAACCAGAATCCGGCGAATTCCTTTTAGACTTATCGGATGCTGAACAGGATCACTCAAAAGATAATTTAAAATCAGAGGCCGTGGAGTTTACTCCCATGGAATTTAGTACCGATTCCTATATCAATTTGGAAGAAATGGAGGTGGAAGGGCTGGGGTTAGGACTGGAGCCACTCGAAGATGAAGCATCCACTCCGGAAACCTCCAAAATTGAGATTGAAGATGCTCCATCTGAAATCAGTGAAGAGCCCAATGCCACGGAAGATATAACATTGAAAATCAATGGCTTGGATGAAATTCTCTCAATCGAAGACTCCGGATTGGAAAGTAGCGAGGAGGAACTTGAAATTATCCCTTCATCCGCTCAAAATCTGGAACAGGACACACCTATGGCTCCAATATTGGATCTTGGAAATACTGAACTATCATTGGATCTGGGTGAGGACCTCGAATCAGAAAGTCCCTCCCCACCCACGACCCAACCTGAGCCCCAAATTGATGAGTTAGAAATCAAGCTGGAAATTGACGACTCAGATGGACCACTCGTTACAAGCAGTGATGAAATCCCCGAAATAGAAATCGAAGACCTGGGACTTGAGTTGGAAGACTCTGAAGACTCCCCACCTGACCAGGAAAAACCCTGACCGCCTGGCCCTTTCAGAAAAATTGGATTTTAGGACAAATTTCCTTTATAAAAGAGCGTTCATGGCTAAGCATTAAACCTTAATGGGTAAGACTTTTTTTCTTCTGAGCAAACCTATCAAGCGTTCCTCATAGCCTCCTTTTTTTCCGGACTCTGGATAATCAAGAGAACCAACCACAGCTATGTTGATGGGATTTATTGGATGAAAACAGGCGGCAATTTTTTAGCAACAAACTAACATATCTTGAGCCCAGGAAAAGGCTCCTTTAATCTTTATTTTATAACCCCTATCAGGAAAATTGACAGAATGAAAAAAAAATATTTACTCGCACCCGGTCCCACTCCAGTTCCAGAACATGTCTCCCTGGAGATGGCTCTACCCATGCAACATCATCGGACTCCGCAATTCAGCAAGATATTCGGCGAAGCCGCGGAAGGAGCCCAGTATCTGTTTCAAACCAAGCAGGATGTACTGATTCTCGCCTCTACCGGGACGGGTGCTATGGAAGGTTGCGTGACCAACCTGTTTTCAGCCGGAGATAAAGTACTGGTCATCAACGGAGGAAAGTTTGGCGAACGATGGGGAAAGATTTCCGAAACATATGGTCTCAAGGTTGTCTGGCATAGTGTGGAATGGGGACAAGGCGCCGATGCTAAAGAAATTGAATCTATTCTGGCCCAGGATAAAGAAATCAAAGCGATCATGGTTCAGGCCAGCGAAACCTCAACAACAGCCGCTCACCCCATCGAAGCTTTATCGAAGCTGACTCGGGATCGGGATGATATTTTGTTGATCGTCGATGGAATCACCGGTGTCGGTGTTTTCAACCTGCCCATGGATGAATGGGGAATTGATGCCATGGTGACCGGGTCACAAAAGGCCCTTGAGCTTCCTCCTGGCCTGGCATTGGTAAGCTTGAGCGAAAAGGCCTGGAAGTTTGCCAACCAATCAACCACTCCGCGATTTTATTTCGACTTTAAAAAAGAGCGCAAAAACCTGGCCGACAAAACTTCAGCCTACACCCCTGCCGTTTCACTGGTTGCCGGACTCCGCGTTGTACTGCGGGATCTTCAGGAGGAAGGGCTGGAAAATGTTTTTAAACGCCATAACCGGCTAGCGCGGGCAACCCGTGCCGCAGTGCAGGCCATGGGTTTGACCATGGTCGCTCCAGACAGCCCTGCCGATAGTGCCACCGGAGTATTTGTGCCTGAAGGTGTGGATGGGGGAAAACTGGTGAAAAGCCTGCGTGACGACTTTGGAGTCACCCTGGCGGGTGGACAAGACCAGTGGAAGGGCAAAGTCGTACGCATTGCCCATCTGGGTTATGTCGACACCTTTGACATCATCATAGCCATTTCGGCTCTGGAAATGGCCTTAAAAAAATTCGGTGCCCAAGTCCAGCTTGGCAAAGGTGTGGCCGCCGCTCAGGAAATATTATTAGAAGCTTATTGAGGAGAATCGCCGGTTGTTCCGGCCATTAATATTTGGAGTTCGCAAATGAAAGTTCTTGTTTCTGACAATCTCTCTGCAACGGGAGTTGAAATTCTTAAAAAAGAATCCGGGATCGAAGTGGATGTTAAAACCGGCCTGCCCAAAGAAGAATTGATAAAAATCATTCCCAACTACGACGGTTTAATTGTTCGTAGTGCTACAAAAGTAGTCGCGGAGATTATTGATGCGGCTAGCAATTTGAAGGTCATCGGAAGAGCTGGCATCGGCGTTGATAATATAGACGTGGAAGCCGCCGGGAAAAAAGGCATCATTGTCATGAATGCTCCGGAAGGAAATATTATCACCACCGCAGAGCATACCATGGCCTTGTTGATGTCCCTTTCTCGAAACATCCCGCAGGCCAATGCCGCCCTGAAAAATAAAAAATGGTCTCCCAAGGAATTCATGGGAGTAGAGCTTTTTGAAAAAAACCTGGGTATTATCGGATTGGGACGCATCGGCTCCATAGTCGCCGAACGGGCCCATGCTTTCCATATGAAAATCCTGGTGTACGATCCCTATATTTCCCAGGAAAGAGCCGAAAAGCTGGGAGTTGAACTGGTAGATCTGCCGGATCTACTGGGGCGCTCCGATTTTTTAACCCTGCACACCCCTGGCCTGTCCGGGAAACCGTTACTGGGAAAAGAAGAGTTCGGGCAAATGAAGCCAGGTATTCGTATCGTCAACTGCGCCCGGGGTTCATTGATTGATGACTCCGCCCTGATTGAAGCCGTCCAGTCCAAACAAGTTGCTGGAGCCGCGCTGGATGTTTATCATAAAGAACCCCTGGATCTCGACAGCCCCCTTCTGCAAGTGAACGAAATCATCTGCACCCCTCATCTTGGAGCCTCAACAGAAGAAGCCCAGGAAAAAGTGGCTATCGCGATTTGCGACCAGATCATTGACTATCTCAAATACGGTAATGTGCGCAATGCCGTCAACGTCCCATCCATTGATGCCGAGACACTGGGTATCATCAAGCCCTATCTCGTTTTGGGTGAAGACCTCGGGAATTTCATTTCCCAACTGGTCGATGGCCCCGTTACCCGCATTGATATCCAATATAACGGAGAAGTTTCTACCATGAAGGTAGAACCCATAACCATCGCCATCTTAAAAGGACTCTTCAACCGTTCTATTGAGGGGATAAATATGGTGAACGCTCCCTTTATCGCAAAAGAAAGAGGCATTGAAGTACAGGAATCGAAAAGTAGTGAAGTACACGAATACACCAGTACGATCCAGGTACGCGTCACCAGTGAGAATGGAACCAGAAAGGTGACGGGCAGTATTTTTGGCAAAGGTGATTCCAGAATCGTGCAATTTGACGAATACAATATGGAAGCCGTCCTCTCTAAAAACATGCTCGTGCTCAAAAACATGGATGTCCCCGGCGTGATCGGGAATCTGGGGAATGTTCTCGGGAAAAACAACCTGAATATCGCAGGCTTTCATCTCGGCCGACGGGAAACAGAAGGCAAGGCCATTGCCATCATTAATATTGACTCTCCGCCCACAACGGAAGCTCTGCGGGAATTGCGCAACACATCCCACATTCTCAGCGTTGACAGCGTTACGCTTTGAGTTGAGCACATCGGGTAGGGCTCGATGATCGCCGTTTCGAATGTCGCCGCCCGCAACTTCGGAACCTTCAACTCCACCTCTCCCGCCTTCGTCTGCAGTTTGCGGCCGTAATGCCCGGACGCGTGTCCTTCCGGCCCTCGCTCTGCTCATAACGCCCGGCATTGCAAAGAAGGTCCGCCTGCGCGGGAATGACGAAGGTTGAAAGGTATGGGTGCGCCCTGCCGGGCGCACAAAAAAAAAGCGAGGCTGTCCCGAATGGGAAGCCTCGCTTTACTTTTTTAAAAGCTGAAAATCAATCCTCTTTCTTCTCGCTATCCCCACCCTGCGTGGCCGGAGCTGACTCAACCTTCTGACCAAAAACTCCCGCGATCACATCATTTATAGTATCGGCGCCTAAAATATTGTAAACCGTATTCGCTGACTTAAAGTGTGGGCTGGTAAAGAGACTTAAAACCTTTTTACTGGTGTAACCCAGCATCATAAACTCATGAGCATAATTTTCTGCTACCAGTCTCAGCGTATCCTCATCGGCATCCTCATCACCGGTCGGGGGCCCCGCATCCAGATCAACATCTTCCTGAATTTCGTAAACATAAATCAAGTGCCAACCAAACTCTGTCTTGACCGGGCCGACAACGTCTCCCTCCTGAGCTGTGAATGCCGCGACCTCAAAAGGCCTGACCATGGCTCCTTTCCCAAACCACCCCAGATCTCCACCACGTTTTTTAGACGGGCATTCACTATACTCCTCGGCCAGCTTGGTAAATTCTTCCCCATTGTCAATCTTAACCTTCAGTTCATCAGCAAGTTCTTTAGAGCCTACGAGAATGTGCCGGGCCTGAACTTTTTTTACTTTTCTCTCTTTAGCCATGATTCAATACCATGAAATTATATAGAATGGTTTTCCCGTTTCCGGGAAATCCGTTTCATCAAATGGACTGTTGATCTGTAACGCAGGATCAGTTTAGCATCAACGCGCAACATTTTTTATATTTCTTGCCAGACCCGCATGGGCAAGTATCGTTCGGCTTTATTTTTCCTTCCCGCACCTTCAATCCCGGCGTACTTTGCAACAACTCTTTGCCAATTTTTTTTGCCTCTTTATAGCGTTTCTTCAGCCTCTCATTCAAATCCGGAATCGACTGATTGAGGGCAATCAGCATATCGCTGTTGGAGGATTCCAGTTTGGCATCTTCCTGTTCCCTGAGGCGTTCATCCAGGAAGTAGGTTGCGGAAAAAATAGGCGCCTGATCCGCATTATCCAGTTCCAACTTATAAAACGAAAGTTTTAAACTTCTATTATCATTGCGCGGATCAATATCGTAGGAGTCTTCCGCAAAATATTTATCATTGCTGAAATTAAAATCAAGCATTTCTTTATTTCTAGGAAATAACTCATAAAAATTGTAATAGTTTCCCGGCACAAATTCCAGGTAAGTGGTCGGATTCTTCTCCCCATAGGCTTTTGCCTCGACAACCCTTTGCTTGAACAGGAGCACCAACTCATCCGGAGCATTTTTGGCAAACCCCTTTGCGATTTGGGTTTGCACATCTGTCAGCCGAGGGTGGTCGGGAAGAGGATTGAAAGTTTTATTAAAGTTAAGCTGAAAGGCAAAAGAATTGTCACGATTGTCCTGATCGCGAAAACGCACCACAACATAGTTGTAATCGTAAAAGGGGTGAGTGTGATAGAAGTCTTCAAGGACGTAGGTGTTCTGGTAATTCTCTTCCTCGAACCGGTACGTCATTATCGAGTTTTCACTCTCCTGCCGATTGATTTCCCAATAACCTTCGATGACTATTTCCTTTCAACTAATGATTTCAACTTACCGGGTCCCGACCTGTTCACAAACACATGAAAATAAAAAAACACCTTTTCAACTTTCTCAATCAACGGGGAAGATTAGAATCTGAAAAACCCGGATATTTTTTGAACACTCCACCTGCATCCTCACGTTTTTCAATATCCCGAACCGCCCGCACCGAATCCTTGGTGATATCTTCCTTATGATTGGCATTCGCATGCCCGTAGCGGTAATAATATATAGCGGCAGTAGCATGAGGCAATTCGTTAGAGGTCCAGCTTGTAAACCCCCCTCCAGGCGAAAATGCCGGGCTTATGAAAATATCCATACGGTCCATATCCCGGATGACATGGTCCTCATCATACAGGCTTTCAGCCTCCTCCAGGGTCGGAATTCGCCAATCCTGATGTCCCGCAAACTTTTTATGGGCCAGTTCCTTAATATATTCCAAAGCTCGATACCAGTTCAACCATTTACTGGTATCCTGAAAAGAGTCCGTCTGTTTCCACATCAACCTGGTTTCCAGATCGGTAACTGTTCCGTCCCCATTGTCTACGAATCTTTTATTTAACTCCACTCCTTGCTCTCCAACCCTGGTCTTAATTTTCAATCCAGGTCTTCATGTTTCTCAATATCGCGGACAAGCCTGGAAGCCCCTCTTGATACGCGGTAAATATCATCATACATGATGACCCCTTTGCGGAAACTCAGTCGAACACCTTGTACCTTGTGCCGCACATCACCAGTCCAGCATAGAAAACCACAACCTGGCTGAAACAAGCCGGACAGGTAAACCACCTGCCCCATATGATCGGAATTTTGCTGAGTTTTATCGAAGAGGCTTTGAGCTTCATTTGCCGTAGGAAGCCTCCAATTGGAAAAACCTGCAAACCGCTTGCGGTTCATGGTTTCCGCAAACTCTTTAACCTGCAACTGATTCATCCATTTTCCCGCCAACTGCCAAGTATCCTTTTTCAGCCAAACAAGGCGCTTGGCCGCATCAATAACCGTGTCGCTATCCCCTTCTATAAATCGGCCGTCCGTTTGCCCCTGTTCGCCCATAGCCTTTAGGAGTCACCTTCCAGATCCCGGACCGCACGGACCCCATGGCTACGCAAACCCATCTGGTGCCATTTATAGTCTCCATTGTAATAGTGGAAACGGATGGCCAGTCCTTTATCAGACTTATTCAATGTTTTTGTCCAACAGGTCAAACCGCACCCCGCGGGAAAGCCTTTGGCTAAAAATACCGTATCACCATAATTGTCCGTAACAGGATTGGAAACGTCATAAATCGCCTGAGCTTCCTTTCGGGTTGGCATACGCCAGTTTTGATAGCCACAAAACCTTGTCCGGTTCAACTCCTGCACATAGGTTTTGGCCTCACTCCAACTCACCCACTTGTCCAACTCCATATAAGAGTCCGCCGCTTTCCACATCAAACCTGTCTTGTGGTCGGTAATGGTGCCGTCCCTATGAAGTTCAATGCGGACAAAGTCTGGATCCTCTACTTCAATTATATTGTCCCTTACCAGGCGCACAGCACTGGGGAAACCATCGTTTTCTTTTGCCAGCCAGAATTCGTAGTCGGACCGGAAGTCATAGGCCATGGCCGCTTTGGCGCCGCGGGTTTGGCTGGTCCATGTCGAGAATCCGCACCCGGAAGTGAAAACCGAATCGATATGAATTTCACAACCTTCCACATCCGTATTACTGGCCGATGGGTGAAAAAGGTATTTGGCTTCAGAAGCGGAGGGAATGCGCCAGTTGCCATACCCGGCGAATTTTTCCTCATTCATTTTACGCGCTAACTCCTGGCTCTCATGCCAGTTGATCAAACGCCCAAGGTTAACCCATGTATCTTTTTTCATCCACATGAGGTTGTGCGTCAGGTCCGTAACGGTATCATCTCCGTTATCCAGATACCGCGTTTCCACTTTTGTTTCTGTCATAGACTTATTTTCTGCGTGAAGGGGACTGGTTCTTCATGACCTTATCTTTTCTACAAATGCGAACTGAGCCAAAACTATACTCTTCAACACTGACAACCTTACCTTCGCTGTAGTCAAACCTGGGTCTGCGGGTGGAAGTGTCTCCGGCAAGCCAGGAAGTTTTAAACGCACCTTCTGGAAACACCGGGTCAATATGAAGAGGAACCCCTCCCTTTCCCGGGTTTTCACATGATTCATCAAAAAGCGATTCGCTTTCATCAATAGTAGGCAGTCGCCAGTCCTCAAACCCACCCGTTTTTCTGAGATTTTTTCTATCGGCAAACTCCACCGCTTCATGCCAGTTAAAAAACTTGCCCTTGTCCTGCCAGGAGTCTTTTTTCAACCAGTAAAGGCGGGTTTTGCTATCAAAAATAACATCCCGGCCTTTTTCCACAAACCTTTTGGGTTTGTCGTCCTTCTTGGCAACCTGAGATGGTTCTGCTTTCTGGATCAGTTCTTCTGACATTTTTTCCTGTTTCTTGAGTGGCCGATCACATCGGCAGGTTAAAAACCCTGGGTCAATTTTTATTATATACTTATTTCGCCAGTATAGCCTATTTGCACACTGTCTTCGTCGACATTCACGATAACAGGAACGACATATTTGTCGTCGGAATATTCCAGTAGCTTCTTCAGACCCTGCGGGTCTTTATCCACATTAACAAACGCAAAAGACCGATGCTGTTTTTTAAAATCCGCCACAGCTTTCTGGGTGTGAGGGCAGTCCTCTTTGCCAAAAATCATATAATGTTTCATGATACTCCAATCCGGACATCCCTCAAGGGGAGCGGAAATTAACGTTCGAAAGTCTTGGTGTCTTTGCGCCACTCAGGTTCCCACTCATCCTGGACCACATCTCGTGTCACTCGACAATGAGAATATTCGTTGTCTTTATGCTCCCACATATCATTACCCGTCACATAACTGAATTTTTGCGCATACTGCTGGTAGTCCGGCTTTTCTTCATAGGTCCAGGTGTTGTGTCCGCCACCCGGCTCAAAAAGGTCCGAAATATGGGTTTCGGCCTCGTCCTTGTCATAATTAGACTGGGTAAATGAAAAAAGGCTTTTTGCCTCTTCGCCGCTGGGCAATCTCCAATCATCATAGCCGGCGAACTTTTTTTCATTCAACATTTCGCAATAATCGTGGGCCTCGAACCAAGTGATTCCATAATTGTACTCTTTGTATGAATCCTCCTTTTTCCACATCAACTTGGAATAAGTATCACTGATGGTGCCATCACCATTATCAACAAAATTGGGGAGCTCTTCCTCGACCAGGGCAACATCTTCTTCCTCTTCATCGCCCCATTCATCTTCGCCGACCCACTCGGTCTCTGTCTCATCCTCAAGAAGCTCCGGATTTACAGCCTCATCAAATTCGCCCGGGTTATCATTTTCAGACATTTCAAACCTCAACTTTTCAAACAGAAATTTATCAATCCATATCCCGAACCATGCGCACCGAAGTTCCAGTAGTAGACACAGATTGGTCCACACAAACCTCTTTCATATTTGGGAAATAGCTTTTCCACGCATAAGAATCATACCGGGTCTCAGAAGTCCACACACAGGTTTCCCCACCGGCCTGATAATTGGAAACCCGCCGCGCGGGTTTTTTAGGTAAATTCAGGAAGATTTCCTGGTATTCATTCTGGTTGCGGAATAAAGAGCGCACTTCACTTTTCGTTGGGAGCCGCCAATCGTTATAACCCAAATAATTTTGTTCATTGCAGGCCTTCACATAAGCAATGCCTTCATCCCAGTTCAGCCATTTTCCCAATTCCTGCCGGGAATCTTTCAGCGCCCACATCAAATCATTATCCGGGTCTTCAACCGTACCGTTATCATTCTTGATCCAGCCACATTTTGATTCTGTCACCCCAAAGCCTCGAACCTGTCAGCAAAACAAAAAACACCCTGAATTTCCCGCCCACTTACTTTATCCGGTTTGAATATTTTCCCATCCTGCCAACAAAAAAAGAAGGGCAAATATTGACCTATGCAGATGGGGCGAGGAGAAGAGTGTTCCTCTCTTTACTTATATGAATAAACCAAAATTTTTCTTTTCTTTTAAAGTACCACCCGAGCACCGGGTTTTCAAGCCAAATTCAAAATGCTTCCTGGCCCAAAAACCCAATGTATCCAAAGGATAAAACCCACCTCTTCA
>PCTK01000025.1 GCA_002786505.1 Nitrospinae bacterium CG22_combo_CG10-13_8_21_14_all_47_10
TGAAAAAGAAAGTTTTGGGGTCACAAAAATTGGGGATTTCACATGGAAACAAATGCTGGATCTGCATACCTGCACTCAATGCGGTCGGTGTGACCGGGTTTGCCCCGCACTGGCGACCAACAAGCCTCTCTCACCGCAACAACTCACAGTAGACTTGAGAGACCATCTTAACGGCCCCCCTGATTCCGATATGACTTTGCTGGGCAGTGTGATTGAGGACGAAGTCCTCTGGTCCTGCACCACCTGCGGAGCCTGCGAATCTGCCTGCCCGGTGATGATTGAATACGTCAGCAAAGTGATCGACCTCAGGCGCGGACTAGTCCTGACCGAAGACCGCTATCCGAAAGAACTGGAATCTGCCTTCAAATCACTGGAAACCCAGTCCAATCCCTGGGGGTTCCCCAAAAACTCACGCGCCGACTGGGCCAAGGCGCTGGACATCCCCATCTGGGACAAGGCCAACCCCACCGAATACTTGTATTTTGTCGGATGTAACGGTTCTTTCGATACACGCGGCAAAAAAATCTCCGAAGCGGTGGTCAAGGCCCTGAAACAGGCCGGGGTCAGCTTTTCCATTCTTGGAAATGGTGAAGGGTGTACCGGTGACCCGGCGCGACGGGCGGGCAATGAATATCTGTTCGACATGCTGGCCAGCCAAAATGCCGGGACATTCCAGGAACAAGGTGTCCTGAAAGTCATCACCCACTGCCCACATTGCCTCAACTCACTAAAAAACGAGTATCCCGAATTCGGAGCCCATCTGGAAGTGATACACCATTCTGAAATTTTGGAGACTTTGGTCGCCGATGGAAAAATATCACTTGGAGAAAAAACCGGTGGAAACGTGGTGGTGCATGACTCCTGCTACCTGGGCCGGCATAATAAAATTTATAACGCACCCAGAGAAGTTTTAAAGGCCACAACAAAAGTGATTCACGAAGTCGAACAAAGCCGGGAATCGGGAACCTGTTGTGGGGCGGGGGGAGCCCGGTTTTTGCTCGAAGAAAATATAGGCACACGCATGAGCCATCACCGGCTGGATGAGTTGATGGTCACCAACCCGGATACCATTGCCGTGTCCTGTCCTTACTGCGTATTGATGCTGGAAGATGCAGTGAAAGCCAAGGGCTTGCAGGAAAAAGTAAAAGTCCGCGATATTGGAGAAATGTTAAAGGTGACAGGACGATTTTGAACCAGGTTCTATGGAAGAGCCTGGTTTAACCGCTTGAGCGTCTCTTCTTTCCCCAGAAGCAGGATGACGTCATAAATTCCAGGGCTCACCGTGGTGCCGGTGAGGGCCACACGCACCGGTTGCGCCAGCTTGCCAAGCTTCACCCCCTCTTCCTCCACAACTTTGTTGAACAGTGCTTCGATTTCTTCCGCGGAAAATTTTTCCAACAGGGAAAGCCCGGCAATGGCTTTTTGCAGTAACGGTCTGGTCTCGGTCGTGAGGAACTTGTCTCTCGCCTTCTCATCAAACTCGACTTCCTTTTTAAAATAGAATGCCGACTTCTCCGCCATCTCCACAAGAGTTTTAGCGCGCTGGTTCAAGCACGGGATAACCTTGGCAATTTCCGCATAATTCAGCCCGTGACCTTCTTCCAGAATTCCTGAGCTAATTAGAAATGGCTCCAGGTGCCGGGCCAGTTCTTCAGGCGGAGTGGTCTTTATATAATGCTCATTCAACCAGGACAGTTTGTCGGGATCAAACACCGCCGCCGAGGTGTGCACCGAGTCAAAGGAAAAATGCTGGATCATTTCTTCCCGCGAAAAAATTTCCTGATCGCCATGAGACCAACCCAACCGGGCCAGATAATTGATCATGGCGGAAGGAAGGTAACCCATGTCGCGGTACGCCAGTGCCGATGTGGCCCCATGACGCTTGCTGAGACGAGCTTTGTCCTGCCCCAGAATCATGGAAATATGAGCGAAACGGGGACGTGGAAAGCCAAGAGCATCGTACAGTAAACATTGTCGGGGGGTGTTGGAAAGATGGTCATCCCCGCGCACTACGTGGGTTATCCCCATGTCCGCATCATCGACCACCACGACAAAATTATAGGTGGGGGAACCATCGGTTCTCTGCAGGATCAGATCGTCCAGTTCGGCGATATCAAACACCACCTTGCCGCGCAACAGGTCTTCCACGACTATCGAACCCTCAAGAGGGGCCTTAAACCGGACGACGGAAGGAGCCCCTTCTGGCTGGTCGGTTCGTTCCCGGCAAGTTCCATCATATTTGGGTTTAAGTCCTTTTTTCTGAGCCTCTACTCGTTTCTGGTCCAGTTCTTCCTGAGTGCAGTAGCAATGGTAGGCTTTACCTTCCCTGAGCAACTGATCAACTTTTGCAGAATAAATTTCCTGCCGCCCGGTTTGCCGGTAAGGGCCTTCATCCCAGTCCAACCCCAGCCACCGCATAGACTCAAGAATTTCTGTTATGGATTCTTCCGTGGAACGTTCATGATCTGTATCTTCAATGCGTAACACGAATTGACCACCATGATGGCGGGCGAACAGCCAGTTGAACAGGGCTGTCCTCACCCCGCCAATATGCAAAAACCCTGTAGGACTGGGCGCAAAACGAACTTTGATTAGCTCACTCATTTTTGTACCTGAAAAAAGGACCGGTTATGATCTGATGATGTAAGAAACGGCTAAGGGTAACAAATTAGTCGGAAAAAATTAAGCGCAATCATCAAATGGGGGAACGCTAAATTGAGGAAGCGGCGGAGAAAAATGACCGGATGTCTTTAACGAAAAACAGCCGACCTTGGGAGAAGGTCGGCTGTCTCAGGGTAAGGGCAAATCTGCTGATTAAACCCCCACTAAAAAAACTGTCAAACTTAGTTACAAGTAACAGTAACTGGAATTGCGCCCGTGTTGGTGATTTTCACCAATCCGCTGATATCACCGATAGAATCGCCACGGCTGAATGCAGGCTGAGAAGCCAGCGTTACTGAACCAGCGCCCATGGTACCTCTCTGGGGGATACCGGTTAATCCGTGATCCGTGCTCACCAGAGTCTGGTTGCTGTCGTTCGGTCCTAATGTAATAGGCACTGTGGTGAAGTTAGAAGATTTCCATACACTCAAGTTAGCGCCGCCCCGATCGTTGTCGGTGTAGCCAAATTTGTCCGTTGTTGCATGAACAACCTTGGCCGCTTCCAGCGTGATGCTTTTAGCATTCTCACATTTTGCCGTTTCACCATTGCTGATCTGTCCCGCGTTGGCGGAGAATGCCAGACCTGCGATAAACATAGCCGTTAAAGCAAAAATCTTTTTCATATCATCCCTCTCCTTATTATGTTTTATAAAATCACTCACTCAGCAGTGCTAATAAATATCCTCATAATTATTGAGAAGTTTAATGAAACAGATAAATTTTAGATATCAGCCGGAAACCATTTTTTTAGTAGCCTGAAAACGTATTCATTTTTAGGAATTTTCTCTCTCATTGTAGGATTCACAGGAGATTTTATTAAAAACCGAGGGCTTAAAATAAATGAGGACTCCTCAAGATTTATCAAACACAAGAAAATCTGGAATCAGTAGCAACCCGAATAAAAAATTAATGGCAAGGAGAGCGACAAGGATCAGGATTCGACTGACAAATTCCAGTCAGGGGAAGGTAAAAAAACAGCCGACCGGGAGAGGTCGGCTGTTTTCCAGGGTAAGGACCCAACTCGCTTATCAAGCCCTTACTAAATCAAATCTTAGTTACAGGTAACCGTAACAGGGTTCACACCGGTATTGGTGATTTTGACCAATCCGCTGATATCACCGATAGAATCGCCACGGCTGAACTCAGGCTGAGAAACCAGCGTTACTGAACCAGCGCCCATGGTACCTCTCTCAGGAAGCCCTGTTAACCCATGGTCTGCGCCCACAACAGTCTGATTGCTGTCATTTGGTCCTAATGTAATGGGCACAGTTGTGAAGTTAGAAGACTTCCATACGCTCAAATTAGCGCCGCCCCGATCATTGTCGGTGTATCCATCTTTACCACCTGCCGAATTAGGCGTACCAGCGGTTTCCAACGTAATACTTTTGGCGTTATCACATTTAGCTGTTTGGCCTGACGTGATTTGACCAGCATTTGCAACCAGGGCAAAACCCGCAATAAAAGCCACCGTCAAAACAAAAATCTTTTTCATAATACCCTCTCCTTAAGTTTTGTTTATTAAAACACCCAATCGTGTGACAGACTATTTATTTGGTAATCATTTTTCCGAGAGAGTTTAATAGATACGGCTTCCTAAAAATATAGTCCTAACGCCTTTTATAAGGTAAGAATAAATCCATGCGCTTGATGAGTCATTTTCCTACTATGTTTAGGTGTTTTTCCTATGCTACAACGTGGACCGACCTTGCCGGGGGAAAGAGAGGGTTGGACTGGAAGAGGTTATTGAATAAGCCGTTGGGAAATCGCATAATGAATCAATTCAGCGTTTTTCTTCATTTGCATTTTATCCAGAATCCTCGAACGGTGGGTACTGATCGTTTTGACGCTTAAGGACAATTCCTTGCCAATTTCAGTGGGGGAGCTTCCTTCCGCCAGCATCATGAAAACCTGGTATTCTCGATCTGAAAGCCTTTCATGTGGGGGACGATCAGACTTGCCGAAGTCGAACGCCAGTTTTTCGGTGATTTCAGAGCTGGCATATTTCCCCCCGGCGGCGACTTTTCGCACTGCGGCGTAAATCTGATCGGTACTGCTCTCTTTGGTGATAAAGCCTGATGCCCCGGCTTTGAAGAAACGGACCGCGTAATGTTCTTCGGGATAAACGGTTAATATCAGGACAGGTAATTTTGGACGGTCGTCCCTCAACTGTTTGAGAATCTCCAGCCCGCCTTTTCCAGGCAGGGAAATGTCCAGAAGAGCGAGGCTCAAATCCATGCCCCGGACCTTTTCCAATAGCTCTTCACCCGTTTCAGCTTCATCCACGACCTCGATATCAGGGGTTTCTGAAAAGGCATTCTTTAAACCTCGACGAAAAAGCGGGTGGTCGTCCGCAATGATTATTTTTATTTTTCCTGTTTCCTTTTTCGTAGCCATGATCATCCTTTTTGAATATTGATATTTACTGTTGTTCCACCATTGGGGATACCACGAATCAGCACATTGCCGCCCCAAACCATTGCCCGCTCCCGCATACCCAATAGGCCTAAAGATCTTACGTTCGACACCTGACGGGATGATATCCCGCACCCGTTGTCTTGAACCTTAAGGGTGACTGTTCCATCATTATGATACAGTGTAACACAAACCTCAGTGGCCTTGGCATGGCGGACTATGTTGGTCAGGGTTTCCTGAAAAATCCGGAACAAGGTGATGGATCGCTCCAGGTCTAGTTCAAAGTCGCCCAGGTCATCTTCAAATTTGCACTGGATTCCCGTCCGGCGCGTAAACTCCATGGTCTGCCATACAATGGCCTCGCCAATTCCCAGGTCATCAAGAATAGGCGGCCTGAGGTCCATTGAGATTTT
This sequence comes from Nitrospinae bacterium CG22_combo_CG10-13_8_21_14_all_47_10, assembly GCA_002786505.1. Lineage (GTDB taxonomy): Bacteria > Nitrospinota > Nitrospinia > Nitrospinales > VA-1 > LS-NOB. The sequence continues at coordinate 5,487 of PCTK01000025.1, forward strand.
CTTAACCGTTTGAATGGCATCATCGCTCATTTCTAGAAGTTGTTTCGCGGATTTCTTTACCGCCGGATTGTTGTCTAAAAGTTTGTTGCTGAGCAGGGAAAGCTCTAGTTTAATGGTCGTAAGCACTTGACCGAGATGGTCATGGACTTCTCGCGCAGTACGGGTTCTTTCTTCCTCGCGCACCTGTTCCAGACGATGATACAGTTTACGCAACTGATCTTGCGAATGTTCGCTTTCATCCTGAGCCTGCTTTCGTTCCAACACCCTGCCAAGTTGCGTTCCGATCTGCGCCATAATGGCGAGCATTTGCGGATCAGGTTCCACCGCTTTAGGAGAAAAAAACTCCATCACCCCAACGACCTTGGTTCCGATCAATATGGGAAAGGCGAATCCGGCTTTAACCCCAATATCCCGCGCCAGCTTTGCACGGGGGAAATTTGGGTCTTTCGTCACATCAATGATCCAGGCTGGTTCTCCGCTGACCAACACTCGGCCCGGAAGGCCTACCCCGGCCTCCAAAGAAGTTTCATGAGTGACCTTTTGAAACGTGTCAAATTGGCCGGGCTCTTCCACATACCAGAATTTGGTGGGAATAAGCCCTTCGGAAGGATGTTCAGCCGTCAAGTACATATGCCCCAATGGCCACCCGGCAAATTCGCACACCTGACGAATACAAAAAGGTAAAGTTTCTTCAATTGCCCTGGTTTCATTGGATGCCACCGCAATAGTCTTGATCAGTCTCGAATATTTTATTTCAGCTTTTAAACGGTCATTGGTTTCCTGGATTTTCCTGGCAGGAGACTTTTTTTTAATTTTCGTCTTTTGTTCCATAAATTAAGTCACCGGTTGAAGTAATACGCCGTGCCAACGACAGCAAAAGCCCCAAAGCTCCGGTAAAAAAACGCTTTCCTGGCTTCATAAATGGGAACACAGGCACAGAGAATACCGAACTTGGATAAAAAATGATAAAATGCCTGGCAGAGGGCTATGGGGCACCCGAGGTACAAGTATAAAGCTACCAGTAAAAATCAGCTTTCGCCATGAGCCCCTTGAATAATTTTTTAAGGACTGGCAACAATAAAGAACTCTTCCAAAGTTTTGCGATGAATATAAAAACCATTTGGGTTCTAATAATATTAGCCTTTGCTTTTCCCGCTGTCAATTGGGCAGAAGATAGCAAAACCGAACTGGTCTTGTTTAAGGAAGTTTCGGATCCATGGACCCTGTTCAAAAAGGGGCGGACCTGCGAAAGTATTTTTCACCTTCATAAAGGCGTGGATGCCCCAGACCTCCGGGACATGAGAAACAGTACTTGCAGGGGCGAATACACCCTGACTCTGGACGGCCCCCCCGGAACTACTGTCACTTTATATGGGCAGTTTTTTTTCGGGGAAGATCGCGGTTTTTTAACCCTGACCAAGACTGATAACCAAAAAGTCTGGATATGGGATATGGAAGACTTCCCCGATGGCAAATGGGTGGTCGCAGAAGCAAACAAAAACACAGGTGGCTATGAAATATTTTATCGCGCTGGCCCTGATTTCAAAATGAACCTGGGATCTGTGAAGTGGAATGAAGTTCCCTGACGGCGGACATACTGCCTGCCTTTGAATGGAGAGTATGCAGATAAATCTTATTCAAAGTAAAACATTGCTGACCCGTTCCAGCGGCTACCTCAAGGGGGTCTGCTCACACTCGCTGAATCCATATAGCGGTTGCGGCTACGGCCTTTCTTCCTGCGGCGAAGGTTGTTATGTTCGTTTCAATCAGTGGCTGACACGGGGCCGAGAGTGGGGAAAGTTTGTCGATGTCAAAATCAACGCCAAAGAATTATATATTCAATCGGCGGAAAAGGAAAAAAACTGGGCCCATCAACGTTCCATTCCTTTCACGATTTTCATGTCCAGTTCCACCGACCCCTGGCAACCGGCTGAAAAAAAATACCGGGTGACCCGTGCTGTCCTTCAGGCCATGGCAACCTGTCCGCCTGACACCTTGATCCTGCAAACCCACAGCGCAAACATTCTGGATGATCAGGAAACCTTGCTCGAACTGGCGCAACGCTGTTCGCTTAGAGTCCACATTTCCATCGAAGGGGACAGGAACCGCCTGCCAGGACTGCCTTCTCCGCCTTGTAGCGTTGAACAACGGATTTCCGCTCTGGAACAATTGTCGGCACAAGGACTCAAAACCGTGGCCTGTCTCTCTCCTTTATATCCACTGGAAAATCCACAGCTTTTTTTTACACGTCTGAAAAGCGCGGGAGCTGACGCCGTTATCATTGACCACTTCATAGAAGGCGACGGAACCGCCGAAGGCTCCCGGACATTGAAAACCCGCCTTCCTGTTGCCATGAGCCAGGTGCAGGAAGATTCGGTCTACCTTCCCTACCGAAACCAAATCATCAATATAGCCCGCACTTTTCTTCCCGTAGGAGTTTCGGCTGAAGGTTTTGCGGGACACTATACCTGACCATGCCTGCCCCGGAAGAACTCATAAACCAGATCACATCACTGGATGGCAAAGGTTACAAAGCCTATAAAATCCTGCAAAGCAAGTCCTTTACCTTTGGCTTGTTTCAACTCACCTTTGAACATGTGCAGGGCGATCCTTTCGCGGCACCTTCCCGCCTATCCATAAAGATTGAACTTCAATCAGCCGGATTCACAAAAACTCACACTAAAACCTCCTTGAGAAAACTGGCCCTTGAAGATCATTTATTGCGGGAAGTGGCGGACCGCATTCAGCAATGCCGGGACAAAATCAAGGGCTCCGGCCGAAGCGGAGAAATCGCCGTACAATCGCCAAGTCAAAAAGTGATTCGCCGAAGTGGACTGCAAATTAAAAATGATGTTTTGATCCTCACCCTGTTTGCCGGGCTCCCTGGGGACGGGCGCCGTGTGCTGGCGAAAGAATGCGTCAAACTTTTCACCGAAATCCTGCCTCCTTTCTGGGAAGAATGCCTGCTGGCAAAATCTCTCGACATGAAACAGGTACAACAGGCTCTTGAAACTCTGGAAGACTATTCCGCGCTGAGCCAGTTGTTGACCCGAAACCACTGGGCCAGTTTTGTCGCAGATGGGTCTTTGCTTCCCCGCGCCTCCGGCATCAGCGACCTGCCGCTTGAAAAGGGGGGAGTGGTTTTTTCAGCACCGGAAGAACTAAGTGCCGAAGTGGAGTTGCCGCATAGTGGAAAAGTCCGAGGCATGCCCATTCCTCTTGGAATCACCCTTATTGTGGGGGGCGGATTCCACGGCAAAAGCACCTTACTGAAAGCCATTCAGGATGCCATCTACCCGCACGTAGCCGGAGACGGACGCGAACGCATCGCCACCCAACCCACAGCGGTAAAAATCCGCGCCGAAGACGGTCGCGGCGTGCAACCCATCAACGTATCCGGGTTCATGGGCAACCTGCCGCTCATTCCATCGACAGAAAACTTTTCCACCGTCTCGGCCAGCGGCTCCACTTCACAGGCAGTGAATATTATAGAAGCCGTTGAGTCCGGCACTGCGCTTCTGCTTATGGATGAAGACACCTGCGCCACCAACTTCATGATCCGCGATGCCCGCATGCAGGCCTTGATCGCGACGGACAAGGAACCCATCACACCAATGGTCGACCGCATAGAAGAATTGTATAAGGATTTGGGAGTCAGCACCATTCTGGTGATGGGAGGAAGCGGGGATTACTTCGATACAGCCAACCAGGTCATTGCCATGGATTCGTTTCAACCCAGGCTGGTGACGGCAAAAGCAAAACAGATTGTCCAGGAAAATCCCGGCACTCGCAAAATCGAAACCAGCAAACCCCTGCCAAAAGTGCCAAAGAGATTCCGCGACTTATCAGGGCTGGATTTCAGCCGCGGCAAAAAAACCTGCGTCATTCAAACCCAGAAGTTGATTGCCCTCATTCTGGGACGCACCGAGATTGATGTGCGCTATATCGAACACCTTGTCGAACCCGGACAACTGGAACTTTGCGGCTGGATTCTGAAACAACTTAAAGAAATGCAGAAGACGACCCCCACTGTGTCCAACCACGATGCGATAAAAAACATTCTCAATACGATTGAATCCGGTGAATTGGAATCCGTCGCCCCTTTCAACAATGGCCTGCTGGCCCTGCCCCGGCTCCAGGATGTGATGGCTGTCCTGCACCGATTGCGTTGATGGGGATATTGCTTGAACAATTCGGACTTGAATCCTTGCATAGCCCCTTCATCAGCCTTCGTGCCCTGAAATGGTAATGAGGAGTTTAACATGAGCAAATATAGGTTTTGTAGGGGCAAACGGTTACATTCCGAATATTTTTTGAATTACAAAATGTG
>PCTK01000079.1 GCA_002786505.1 Nitrospinae bacterium CG22_combo_CG10-13_8_21_14_all_47_10
GTTATTTCTAATTATTTTTTTCAACTTAAATAGTTTTTTGTCAAGTTGGAACCAGCAGGTTCAATTAATTGTTTACCTGGAAGACAATATCTCCCCCGCCCAAAAAAATAATTTAAAAAACCTGTTTGGCGACAACTCAAGAGTTCTATCAACAGAAGAAGTCAGCAAGGACAGGGCTTGGAAAGAGTTCCGGCTGGACCTGGCGGGGAAATCTGAATTGGACCTCGACCTGGGCTTTAACCCATTGCCAACTTCTTACAGGGTACGCTTTAAGAGTTCTGATGACCGCTTATTGCATATCCGTGAATTTGCCGAGAAAATTCGCAGTGAGCCAGGTGTGGAATCTGTGGAGTATGGTGAGAATTGGATTAACCGTTTTGAAAAGTTTATGGTTTTCTGTCGGGTTTTCCTTATGGCCACTGGGGCCTTGCTGAGTTTTGGGTTGATCCTGATTATTTCTAATACCATTCGGCTTTCCATTTATTCCCGACAAGAGGAAATTGAGTTGATGTTGCTGATCGGAGCGACCCCGCATTTTGTCAAAATACCATTTTTGCTGGAAGGAATGTTGCAGGGCTTGTCAGGTTCTATGCTTTCCCTTGGGTTGCTGGGGATTGTTTATTATTATTTGAAAAATGAATTCCAAACTTCCATAGAGGCCATTGCTGGAGGAATGGACTTTCAATTTATCTCTCAACCCTTTCTATTGATTCTCGTTGGGGCCAGTATGCTGATTGGGTTGATTGCCAGTTACATCTCGACCTATCAATATATCCAGGTTTTAAATAAAAGATGACTCATAAATCCTTGTTTTTGGCAGTTTTTTTTTTAGCGGGTTTATTTTTAGCCTCAAAAGGATGGGCTGAAATAAAAAGTGCCAAGGAAATTAATGCGTTGTTGGAGGATGAACAAAAAGAATTAAAAAATTTAAAAAACAAAATAGCTAATCAGGACAAACTTATTTCTTCGGCGGGTAAGAAGGAAGGACAATTATTAAGCAACCTGAGAAAGATTGATGATCAAATAAAGCTGAAGGAAAGAGAGCTTAAGATTTACCAGTGGAATTTTCTGATTAATAAAAAAAAGATCGCTAAACTCGAAGAAAACCTTCAAAGCAATGAGAAGAAATTGAAAGCACAAAAATTGTTGTTGGGAAACAGGTTTCGCCAGATTTATAAAGAGGGTCCTGTCTTTCCCCTTAAAGTAGCTTTTTCATCTGAGAATGCGAGTGAGTTTTTACAACGTCTTAAGTATATGGAGTTGATCGCCCGGAGCGACGCAAACCTTCTGGCAGAGTATAGGAATCAGCTTGAAGGTATGAAAAATGAAAAAGAAGCTCTTTTGTCTGTCAGGGCGAAACTGGTGCGGCTTGAAAAAGATGCCTTGAGCAAGCGCAAAGAATTTGAAAGTGCCCGAAATGAAAAAAAGCAATTCTTAAATAGCATTAAAAAGAAAAAACAATTTGGGATCCAAACTCGAAAGGAGCTCCAAAAGGCCTCCAGTAATTTAAATGATCTGATTGCAAAATTGGTGTCAAAACTGGAATCTGGTGAAGGTCTGAACATTTTAGATAGAAAAGGCAGGCTGACTTTACCGGTGCAAGGTCAGATCCTGAATAAATTTGGCAGGCAAAAAGACAAGCAGTATGGTTCGTTCATTGTGCATAATGGGATTAATATCAAGGCTGAGGCGGGGACCCCGGTGCATTCGATTTTTAATGGGAAAGTTCTTTATACCGGTGAACTTGAAGGATACGGGAATCTGGTAATTATAGGCCATGGAAAGGATTATCATTCACTTTATGGACATTTGGACCGTATTGTTGTTAAACCCAACCAGGTGGTCCAGAGCGGAGATATTGTTGGGCTCAGTGGGGATACCGGGTCGCTGGTTGGCGAAACCCTTTATTTAGAACTGCGTGAGAAGGGTAATCCTATAGAACCTGTCCGCTGGTTCAGAACCGCTCACAGCAAATAGCGGAGATAGTGCTAAATTATGGTTATGGATGCGGAGGGTCTATAATTGATATATAATTATTACTTAATATCTTATCTTAGGAGATAACACTTTGAATTTGTCGCCGGTGGGTAAAGGAATGAAGGTCGGGTTTGCCCGGTTGCTGGTCATCGTTATATTTGGAATCTTTTCTACTCAGGCCCTCTATGCTGAAGAAAGCGCTGAAGAACCTAAACCGGGAACCTATAACAAGCTTAAAGTGTTCTCCGAGATACTCTCCCTGATTGAATCCAATTATGTAGAACCGGTGGGAAGCGATACCATGATTGATGGGGCTATCAAGGGAATGGTTAAAGCCCTTGACCCGCATACCAGCTATTTACCTCCTGAGTCCTATAAAGAAATGCAGGTGGAGACAACAGGAAAGTTTGGTGGATTGGGCATTGAAATCAGTATTCGTGATGGCGTATTGACCGTTGTTTCCCCGATTGAAGAAACTCCGGCTTTTAAAGTGGGAATTAAACCGGGCGATAAAATCATAAAAATTGAAGATGAATCCACCCTTGATATGACTCTTCAGGATGCGGTTTCCCGGCTTAGAGGAGAAACCGGGTCTCCTGTAAACATAACCATTTTCAGGGAATCCTTTAAAGCTCCGAAAGAGTTCACCATTGTCCGGGACATCATTAAGGTCCGGAGTGTTATTAAAAAACTTTATAAAAAAGATATTGGTTATATCAAGATCCGTAGTTTTTCAAAAAATACCAGTGCCGATCTGGATAAAGCCCTGAGTGACTTGGAAAAAGAGGGTATCTCTAAATTAATTCTTGATCTCAGAAACAATCCTGGTGGTTTGTTGAACCAGGCTGTTGAAGTGACGGATCGATTTTTAAATCGGGAAAACTTGATTGTCTATACCAAAGGCCGCTCGGAAGAACAGAATATGCGCTTCACCAGTCACGACAAGGTGGCGGGTGTATCTTATCCCTTGATCATTATGGTTAATGGCGGTAGCGCGAGCGCGTCTGAAATTGTGGCTGGTGCTTTGCAGGATTTAAATCGAGCTGTTATTCTTGGCACACCAACTTTTGGAAAGGGGTCTGTCCAAACCATTATACCGTTGAGCGATGGGTCTGCCTTAAGACTGACCACCGCTCGTTATTACACTCCCAGTGGAAGAGTGATCCAGGAAAACGGTATTGAACCAGACATTATCATTGAAAGAACGGCCGCCGATGAATTGGAAAAAGAAGAGGAAAAGGAAGAAGAATCAAAAGAAAAGACACGGCTTCGAAGGTTTTTGCGAGAAAAAGATTTAAAGAAACATCTAAAAGGCAAGACCAGTATTGGTGATGTTGAGCAAGAAAACGAAGTGGAAAAAACCGACAAGGAAGAAGAAGCCGCTGAAAACGCCACCAATGAAGATCTGCAAAAAGACAATCAACTGCAACAGGCCGTTTCCCTGCTTTCAGGCTGGGAAGTCATGAAGAAAATGTTCAAAAATTTACAGATTCCCACTGCAGACGCTAATAGCCAAATCAGCATGAAATAGAGCTTGGCGGATTCAACTCGCAAGTGCAACGGTGGGTGTAAGCCCTCATCAGCGCTCCTTTGGTTTGGTGATTGAGGAAACGCTACCGAGTTTACTCCAGCTTGCCTCTCCATCAACCGCCAAAGTTGCACTTGCAAGTTGAATCCGCGAACCTTAAAACCATTGTCACGAAATCAAATGAGAGGGTGATCTCATAAAAAAAGAAATAATTGTGCAATTAAATAAAACCTTTGAAGAATCGGCATATGTTCAAAATGGTGTCGAATACTGGATGGCGCGTGATATTCAACGGCTTTTAGATTACACCCAGTGGCGGAATTTCCTACAGGTTGTTGATAAAGCAAAAACTGCGTGTTTGAACGCCGGTCAGGCCGTTTCCGACCATTTTGCTGACGTCAGCAAAATGGTGCCCATTGGTTCAGGCACCGAACGACAAGTTGATGACATCATGCTGACCCGCTATGCCTGTTATTTGATCGCGCAAAACGGCGATCCGCGCAAGGAACAGATCGCTTTTGCTCAGAGTTATTTTGCCCTTCAAACCCGCAAGCAGGAGCTTCTGGAAGAACGCATAGCCCTTGTGGAACGCCTGCGTGCCCGTGAAAAACTGGCGGATACAGAAACAGAGCTTTCCGGTATTGTTTATGAACGGGGTGTGGACGGACAAGGATTTGCTCGTCTGCGTAGCAAAGGCGATCAGGCGCTTTTTGGCGGCAATACAACACTTGAGATGAAGAAAAAGTTAGGCGTTCCCGAAAAACGCCCACTGGCGGATTTTTTGCCGACCATTACCATCAAGGCCAAGGATTTGGCGGCTGAAATCACGAGTTTTAACACCAAGAAGAATGATCTGCGAGGTGAATCTTCTATCACAAGCGAACACATCAAAAACAATAAAGATGTACGCGACCTTTTAGGCAAGAGCGGAATTAAACCTGATCTTTTGCCGCCGGAAGAGGATATCAAGAAGCTGGAGCGCCGCTTAAATTCCGAAGGGAAGAAACTTGCTAAGAGCGTTAAAAAGATTGAGAGGAAAACCAAATGAACGTCAAAGATTTGAAGGTAAACGAATGAGCAAGAACGGGTGGAAACGATATAAACTAAGTCAAGTTATGGATATTATTGGCGGAGGAACGCCCAAGACAACAGTGAAAGAATACTGGAACGGCGACATTCCGTGGTTGTCAGTTGTTGATTTTTGCGGCAGAAACAGGCGGGTTTATAAGACTGAAAAAACAATCACTGAAAAAGGTCTGGAGGAAGGCAGTACAAAGATATTAAAAAAAGGACAGGTGATCATATCAGCAAGAGGCACTGTCGGGGAGGTCGCACAGCTTGGTTCCGACAGGGCTTTTAATCAGTTGCTAATTCCGCTGATTTTTGGCAATTACATTTTATAGAATCCCGCCCATGCTTGTTCTTGGTTTAGAAACTTCTTGCGATGAAACTGCCGCCGCCGTCTTGAAAGACGGCGATGTCCTTTTATCTAATATCATCAATGACCAGATTGAAATTCATTCCAAATACGGAGGGATTGTTCCCGAGTTGGCGGGAAGGTCTCATAACGAACGGGTACACCGGGTTATTACCCAGGCTGTGCAGGAGGCCGGTGTGCAATTGCGGGATATTGATCTCATTGCCGTAACGATGGGGCCTGGGTTAATTGGATCTTTGCTGGTAGGTTTGAATACTGCAAAGGGTCTTTCATATGGTTTGAAAACGCCTATGATCGGGGTGAATCATTTAGAAGGCCATCTTCTCGCCATTTTCCTGCAGAAAAAAATACAGTTTCCTTTCATTGCACTGATCGTTTCCGGGGGTCATACCGACCTGTACCGGGTTTCTGATTTTGGACAATATAAACTGCTGGGCCGTACCCGTGATGACGCCGCTGGAGAGTCTTTTGACAAAGTAGGGAAACTGCTGGGCCTACCTTATCCGGGAGGACCGGCCATTGAGAAGTTGGCGCGTAAGGGCAACGGCAAAGCTCATAAATTCCCGCGAGCCTATCTGGAAAAAGGTTCCCTTGATTTTAGTTTCAGCGGATTGAAAACCTCAGTTCGAACTTTTTTGAATCAAAGAGAACAAGAAGGGCGCATAACCCTGACGGATGAAGATATCTCAGCGGGTTTTCAGGACGCTGTTCTTGAAGTTCTGGTAAATAAACTTATCAGTGCCTGTAAAAGGGAGAATTTATCCAGAATCGTAGTTACCGGTGGGGTTGCCTCAAACGGTGCCTTGCGGATGGCGGTCCAAAAAGAGGCTCAATGCTGGGGATTTGAGGCTTCTTTCCCAGACCCTGTATTTTGTACCGATAATGCCGCTATGATTGCCTGTGCTGGTTATCACAAGTTTATCAGAGATCAAAGTTCATCGACCGACTTTAAGGAGCTGGATGCCAAGGCCAGCCTTTCGGTAGAATAAGCAAATAAAATATGCGAGCTCTGGTTACAGGGGGAGGCGGATTTCTGGGGAGTGGTATTGCCAAATCACTTCTCGAAAAAAAACACGACGTTTCTGTTGTGGGACGGCGGATTTACCCTCATCTGCCCAAAGGCATTAAACAATTTCAAGGCGATATTCGGGATTTTGATTTTCTTCGCAAGGTGTTTGCGGGGCTTGATGTTGTGTTTCACACAGCGGCGTTCCCTGGGATTTGGGGCCGGATGGAGGATTTCCACAGCATCAATGTTGATGGAACCCGGAATGTGATCAAAGCGTGCCTGCTTGGCGGAGTGAAAAAACTGGTCTTCACCAGTTCGCCCAGTGTTATCTTTGGCGATTCCAGTCTTGAAGGAGTTGATGAGACGGTTCCCTTTCCAGAGGACTATTTATGCGAGTATCCCCGCACCAAGGCGAAGGCTGAAAAACTCGTGGTAGAAGCTAATGGTGTGGATTTGGCTACGGTGTCCATCCGGCCACACCTTATCTGGGGGCCTGGAGATCCGCATTTAGTCCCCAGAATTTTAGCAAAAGCGGATAAGGGCCAACTGGTGCGAGTGGGGCCAGGCGAAAACAAAGTTGATATTATTTATATCGACAATGCGGTGTCTGCGCATCTTAAAGCTTGTGATGAACTGGGATTTGGAAAGCCTCCTGCCGGTAAAGTTTATTTTGTCAGCGATGGGAAGCCTGTGAAGTTATGGGATTGGATCAACGAACTGTTGAAAAAAACAGGGAGACCACCGGTCACGCGTAGTATCTCTTATCCAACCGCATTCAAGTTGGGTAATTTGTTTGAGGGCTTATACAAATTTTTCAGGATCCAAAAAGAACCTCCGATGACACGGTTTCTGGCATCCCAACTGGCAACTTCACATTATTTTGATATTTCCCAGGCTAAAAATGATTTTGGATATGAACCGGTGATAAGTCCTGAGGAGGGAATGAATCGGGTTATTCTGTCTCTTTCGGCTCACCAAGAATATTAATGCGGTGGGCCATGCATCCCGCGCCAAACCCGTTGTCTATATTAACAACGGCAATCCCGGTCGCGCAACTGTTTAACATGGTAAGAAGGGCCGCGATACCACCAAAAGACGTTCCATAGCCGATACTGGTGGGCACCGCGATAATAGGCCTATCCACCAGGCCGCCTACCACGCTGGCGAGAGCCCCTTCCATACCCGCTACGACGATGATCACCCGCGCTTCACGAATTTTTTCAAGATTGTTTAGCAGGCGGTGAATCCCCGCCACTCCGACATCAAAAATAGTTTCTGTCCTGCTTCCCAATGCTTGAGCGGTGACGGAAGCCTCTTCAGCAATGGGGATATCTGAGGTCCCGGCGGTGATGATGGTTATCAAACCGGTTCTTTTTTTTGGTTTGTTCTTTTCAATTACGAGAGTCTGGGCGGTTTCATTATATTCGAAAGTTCCAGGCAGGAATTTTTTTAACTTGCGAAAAATTTCTCTGGACAACCTGGTTGCCAGAATGGAGTGGCCAACGCGATCCATGCTTTGGATAATCTTTTTAATTTGAGTAGCTGTTTTTCCCTGGCAGTAAATGACCTCTGGCATACCGCTTCTTAGGCCACGGTGATGGTCAATCTTGGCAAAGCCCAAATTCTCAAATGGCAGGGTCTCAAGCTTTTTCATGGCCTGCTGGGGAGTGAGTTTCTGGTTGTGCAGGTTGCTCAATATTTTTTCTAAATCTTTGGGGTTCATTCCAACCCCTTTATGCCGGCAAATTCTGTGGATATTTCGACTTTCATCAAGTCTTTCAAAGCCTGGACGGGCGATTTGCTTTCATAAAGGACGCGATAAGTCTCTTCCATAATAGATGCCTGGACATTAAATTTTTTTATCAGGGAATGGGCTGATTTTACAGTCAAGACACCTTCAGCAACCATTTTCATGTTTTCCGTGATTTCCTTCAGGGATTGACCTTTGCCCAATTGTATCCCCAGTTGACGGTTGCGGCTCAAGTCTCCGGTACAGGTGAGTACCAGATCTCCCAGACCTGTCAGGCCGTAAAAAGTTTCTGGTTTGGCTCCGAGCGCTGTTCCAATCCTGCTGATTTCAACCAGTCCGCGGGTGATCAGTGCGGCGCGGGTGTTGAATCCCAGGCCGAGGCCATCGCAAATCCCTGTGGCGATAGCGATGACATTTTTCAAAGCTCCGCCAATCTCCACGCCCACCAGATCGGTATTGGCAAATACTTTCATTTTGTCTGTGGTAAAAAACTCTTGCACCTGCCTTGCCGTTTCCAGGTTTTCTGACGAGGCCAACAGGGCAGAAGGGACCCCTTCCGCGACTTCCCTGGCAAACGTGGGGCCGGAAATGGTGGCAGTAGGGGTATTTGCATTCAAAACATCCTGAATGATCTGATGACTGGTGAAAAGGGTGTCGTTTTCTATCCCCTTGCTGGCGCTGATGAAAAGACAATCTTTTTCTATAAAAGGTTTAATCCTGGCAAGGGTCTGTCTTATTACATGCGTAGGAACCACCAGCAAGATTAAAGTTTGTCCTTTGACGGCGGACTGTACCGATGTAGTTGGGTGAATATTTTCTGGCAAAGGGTGTTCCGGCAAAAACCATGTGTTTTCCCGGTTGCGAGTCATGGCATCGCATAATTCTGGTTCATACACCCAAAGGGATATTTGACGGAAGTTTTTAGACAAATGAATTGCCAATGCGGTTCCCCAACTCCCCGCGCCAATGATTGAAATTTTTTCGTGCATATTAAGACCTTTGAGCAGGATGATCCCGGCATTATAGCGAATTCATATTGGTATTGCTTAGAGAAATGGCTTGTTTGGAATTTGCCTTTATGATTAAATGAAACCATCACTTGATAGGACCCGTTAACCGGTAATTTCTAAACAATTCCCAATTCCAGCAAGGTTTACCTAAATGGCCAATCGTCTAAAAATCAGTCGAAAAGATTTGTTGAAAGCACCCGATCATTTTTTATCCACTTCTGAAAAAGCCATGCTTTTTTTTATAGATAACCGTGCTTCCGTTATCGGTGTTATTGCCGCTATCGCTATTGCGGGCTTATCTTTTTTAGGTTTTAGATACTATCAGGAGACCCGGATACTGAGGGATGAGGCGTTCTATTTTGAAATAGTGAAAATTGTTGATACGACAGGCAACCCAACTGCCAAAGGAATTCTGGAGAAAATGGGAGAGGGCATGCAGAAAGAGCGAGCGTCATTATTATTGGGCGATCGTCATTTTCAAAACCAGGAATATGATAAAGCCGAGGCGCTTTATTCAGCGGTTATGAATACATCGTCTCCCGGAAAAATTAATTACCAAATGGCGCAGGTTGGTTTGGCATACTGCCATGAGGCCCGAAAAGATTATAAAAAGGCCATTGCTGTGTTTAAATCAGTCATTGACGCAAATACCGCTTTCCCCTTGTTTGAAGTGTATTTGGGACTTGCAAAATGCCACGAGTTGAATAACGATGTGCCCAACGCATTGCTGGTTTTAAGGGAAATGCAGATTAAGTTTTCAGAAAGTCCACAAGTGGATAAAATTGAAGGCCGCATCAAACAGCTTTCTGCCTGATTGTTTGACGGCCCACTCCTCCGCGGAGGGCGAATAGGCAAAAGCCTTTTCGAGCGGACGGAAATGATGGAGTGCAAGATAAA
>PCTK01000033.1:0-6372 GCA_002786505.1 Nitrospinae bacterium CG22_combo_CG10-13_8_21_14_all_47_10
GGCGTTGTTTCGAAACGTTTAGCCATGTTGCCCCCACGGCGAGTGGTGATCGGTCATGTTCTTCGTGTTGTTCGAAGTAGACCCGGTGTATACACAGGGTTCTCTCATTGCACCCTTGGATTCCCGCCTGCGCGGGAATGACGTAGTAGGTTAACGGGAATGACGTAGGTTGATGGGGATGACGGGGATCCACTTACCAGAATCGGGGAAAACTTCCGCCCTCCACGTTCCCCTGTTCCCCTGATTTTTTGCGGCACTCATGCAATATACCGGCTAGTTCGTTGAAAGTAAAAAGGTTTAACTGGATTTTAATTTTCGGAGGAGTTAAAATAGACCTTTCCAATTAAGAGTGGGCACCTTTAGGCTATTGGCAATTTAAAAGGATTGAGCTATGGCATATAACGCTTATGTGAAGAAGGAGACCATTGACGCGGTGATCCGAACATCGGGGGAAAAAATAGAAGGAAAGATTTCAAAACTCCCGAGTAACCGCCTTTTGGACATGCTGAATCAGGGGGAAGAGAGTTTTATCCCGGTTCTTGATGCGACGGTTTACTGCCTGCTGACCGGGAATGTTCTATTTAGATCGGAGTTCCTTGCTGTCAACAAGCAAAACATTGTCCTCATCGCCGACCATTTGCTGACCATGCCCTGAGGTGGGGCTTCTTTCCACCGATCTGTTTTTCCGGTTGGGTTGTTATTTTCCTTTTACCCTGCGGTTTTCCTGGCTGAACGATTAACTGTCGAAGCGGATTTTAGCCTTCTTCAGCCAATTTTTTTCGTCAAATCCCCGGCCCAAATATTCTTCAAAGAGGATTTCATTTTCTGACAGACTTCTGCCGTCAATCCATTGTAGAGGCTTGGAGGAAAAGGGTGAGAAAACATCAGGCAATTCTTTTTCTACCGGATCAAGATCAGGTTCGTCATGCTGTTGTGTTCCTTCCTGATGGGCCGGGTTAGATTTTGTTTTGGGAAACTCGCTTTTTAAATTTTCCAAATCAGGGTTTTTGGTTTTTCTTGCCGCATTTTTTTTCAATATGCTTTCTATCAGCTTGTCTACTTCCAGCACCAGATTAAACTCCGAAACATAGTCAAGTAGTTGCAACTTCTCAAGTTTTTTTATGGAGAACTGGACATCGGGAGATTTTAGAATTGCTTTATTGATCTCCGCCCAAAGATATTCGGCCAATCTTTTTTTCTTATCTTTTTCCCAAGGCATATTTGTCACTCCTAAAAAGTCTTCTTTAAAGAAGCAGTTTAGGCCGTGACCTTTACATGTCTGTTAAGCCATTGTTACAACCCTGCAAAGATTGGTATCCGTTCTAAATTAAACCGGAAGCCCTGCTGGAAATTTGAAGGTTTGAATCGGGTATTAAAAAAATCTGGAACAGGGTTGATTTTTCCTACAGGTTGGGGTCGTGAAATCTTTCTTTGAGGACGTCTACGGGACTTTTGTATTTGTCGCAGGCTACCACGGAGGCTCTATGTTCCGTGTTAAGGTTATCAAGATTCAGCGACTCAGCCAGCGCGGGTTGGGCGCCACACTCTGTCTTTTCATACGAGCAAAAATCACACATGTTCAAAGTTAGCATGGGGTTCTTCCCTGTCATGGTTCAAGTTCTTGCAGTGGTTTTCGGACCCATTGACTCCTGCTAAAGATCCTGCCGATTCCCGCATATCATAGATAATAATGACATGTTTGTAAATCTATTAGTTTGAATATTTTGGAACAGGCTAATTTTTACCATCCATTATTTATCACCCCCATCTTCCAAAAATCGCCGGAAACAACAATTTATTGACGGGTTGGTGCAATTATTACCTTTTAGCGGTGATTCCATTCTAAAACACTCACCCACAAAAATCAATAACCAATTGTTTTTAAACGATTTTTAGTTTTCTTCTGAGCCCTTCCATTTGGCATAGTCTTTGCTCTCTTTCTTACGAATAATTGCGCCCAATTTTTGTGGCGCATTAAAATGCGGTTTTTAAAATATTTTTTTGGAAACAAAGGGTTTGCCTGAACAAGATTTTCCGACCTCAGCTAAAGGGCAAAACATGCTGATTTTTGGTCATTAAGGTCAGGGGGTTGCCGGGTTGGCGGAAGGGTTTTTCTTCCTGTAGAAACTGCATAACCCCTTTGTTTTCGGTATTTCAAAGGTTTTGATGGATGCGGGTAATACTTAACTTTAGACCCCAGAATGCCGTTAAGAGATGGGAAAGGTGTATGAACCTGGATTGGGCTGACAATCAGAGTTACAGCGAAATATTGCTGATTGGGTTTTTGGCCTGCCTTTGGTGGAGTTTCATGACATCTCTATCCTATGCTCAAATTACCCCTCAGGGGCGAGACCAAACTTACAAGCAGGCGGCCCCAGACCGGTTCGAAGAGAGATTCAAGAAGCAGGAGTTCCCTAAATCGCAATTGGTCCCTGTAAAACCGGATAACTTGAAGCCTGTTTTTCCGGCCGAAATGAGGAAGGTGAATTTTCTTCTCCAGAGAATGGTCATCAAAGGCTCGACGATTTATGGCAAAAGACAGTTTTCCCGATTATTTCGAGAATATCTGCACAAGAGAATAAATCTTGAGCAGGTTTATATCATTGCCCAGGAAATCACGAACATGTATCGCAATGATGGGTACATCCTATCCAAAGCGGTCGTGCCTCCCCAGAAAATTGAAGAGGGGGTGGTCCAAATTGATGTGATCGAGGGCTTTATTGACCGGGTGGCTATTCAGGGGCAAGTACGCGGTCCCAGACAGCTTCTTAACGAATATCGCAAAGCACTGTTAAAGTCCCGACCTCTGAAAGCCCTGGACCTTGAGAGATATTTGCTTTTGGTGGATGACTTGCCGGGGGTCTCGGTTAAATCGGTTTTGACTCCGTCCAAATTCAAACAGGGGGCCACAAACCTGACGCTGATTCTTGATAATAAAAGCTATGACGGAAGTTTTGGTGTGGATAACCGGGGTACTAAATTCAACGGGCCGATCCAGATTAATGCCGGGATGTCTGGCAATGCGCTGTTCAAAAACTATGAGCGCATAGGTTTGCAGGGGGTGGTGACCAGCAACACGGATGAGTTGAGGTTTTTCAGTGGTTTTTATGAACAGCCTGTATCTTCGGAAGGCACCAAACTGTTTTTTTCCGGGTCATTCAGTGATTCTGAACCGGGTTCTACCCTTAAAGATTTTGAGGTGGCGGGGGAAAGTAAAACCTTCACCATCAGACTGACTCACCCCTTCATCCGGTCCAGGTCTGAAAACCTGAATGGATTTGTAAGTTATACGAATCGGGACACGGAAACGTTGATTCTGGGGGAACTGGACTCAGAAGACCGTCTGCGTATCGTTAACCTGGGAGTGTCCTACGATTTTGTCGACAAATATAAGGGCATCAACCTGGTCAGTTTCAATTTGAGCAAGGGCTTTGATATTTTTGATTCAACGGAAACGGGATCGGAGCAACTGACACGCTCCGCAGGCCATAGCGACTTCACCAAAGTCAGCGGAGAAGCGCTTCGGCTTCAGCAGTTGGCACCTTCATGGATGTTGTTGGGGGCGCTTTCCTGGCAATATTCATTTGAAAAGCTTCTGGCCTCGGAGGAGTTCGGCGTTGGGGGCGCGCAATATGGCAGGGCCTATGATTCTTCTGAAATAACCGGAGACCAGGGTCTGGCCTTCAAGCTGGAACTGCAGAAAGCCTTCCAGCCAAATAAAAAATATTTCAAGGATCTGCAATTATACACCTTTTTCGATTATGGCAAGGTGTGGAACCGTCTTCCAACTTCCACAGGGTCCACGGGAGAGAATCTGAGTTCGTTGGGACTCGGAATCCGGTTTAACGTGACGGATGTGATCTCCGGATACATGGAATGGGACAAACCGCTGAATCAGGAAGTGTCGTCTGAAGGGAACAAGGACGGACGAGTGTTTTTCAGCCTATCGGCAAGGTTTTAGGGATTTTTCATGAACGTTTTTAAAATGCATCAGATGGCGTCCGGTGTACCCGCCGGGGGCAATGGGGAACTGACGCGACCGACGAAAACGCGGAGCCCGCTCCCACTGGCCACGACCCGGCGTGGGGTCTTTCATATTCCCAAAAAGCCAGGTAATGCCGCCATATTTCTGGTGTCCTTTCTAACTTACCTCCTTGGCATTTTTCCTTCTATCGTATTTGCCCTGCCTACTGGCGGGACTGTTCAGGCTGGGTCGGCCACCATTGATCAGACTTCTTCCCAGCAAATGACCATCCAGCAAACCACCCAAAAGGCCATCATCGACTGGCAGGGTTTTGGCATTGGCAGTACCGAACAAGTCGATTTTCAATTATCCCAGGGCGGGGTCACGCTCAACCGGGTAACGGGGAATGATCCTTCGCAGATTCTCGGAAAATTGACTTCCAATGGCGACCTCTGGCTGATCAATCCTAATGGAATACTTTTTGGCGCCAATGCACAGGTGGATGTTCATGGCCTGCTCGCGACGACCAGCAATATTTCAAATACGGATTTTTTGAACAGTAATTATAACTTCAGTGTGCCCTCCAGTCTGGCTTCGACGGTGGTCAATCAGGGCAGTATTACAGCGGCCGAAGGTGGACTGGTTGCATTCGTTGCTCCCGGTGTGCAAAACACGGGAATCATCAATGCGCGATTGGGTAAGGTGAGCCTTGCTTCTGGAAAAACGTTCACGGTGGATTTGTATGGCGATCAACTCATCAACCTGGGGGTAGACAGTCAGGTGATGGGGCAGGTAACCGGAATGGATGGAGAAGCGTTAACGACGCTGGTTTCGAACAGTGGGAGCATCTTTGCCGATGGCGGGGTTGTCCGGATGGATGTCAATGCCGCTCAAGGCATCGTTGACCGGGTGATCAATATGGATGGCATCATCCAGGCGCGTTCGGTGTCTGAGCAAAATGGTGCGATCATCCTATCGGGCGGGGAGGCGGGCGAAGTCAGCGTATCGGGTACGCTGTCTGCATCGGGTTATGGTCAAGGTGAAACAGGCGGCACTGTTCATGTCCTGGGTGATATGCTGGATTTTTCCGGCTATGGGCTTATTGATGTCTCGGGGGACCTGGGTGGGGGAACGCTTCTTTTTGGCGGCGACTACCAGGGCCAGGGTTCGGTTCCTAACGCGACGGATGTATATATCGGCCCGGATACCCACACTTTCGCCGATGCGGTGACCCATGGTAATGGCGGAAAAGTAATTTTCTGGGCAGACCGGCGTCTGCGGTTCTTCGGTATCGTCAAAGGCCGGGGCGGCCAGTACTTCGGCGATGGCGGGTTGGTAGAGGTTTCCGGAAAAGAAGAATTATATTTTGATGGCTCGGTGGATACCACTGCGGCAAATGGCAAAACCGGTACCCTGCTCCTTGACCCGGAAACCATCACTATCGCGAATGGATCAGGCTCCACCACAGCCAGTGGCGCCGCAACCTTCACCACCATTTACGAAACCACTCTGGAGTCGGTATCGGCATCCACCAATATCACTCTTCAAGCCACCGACAGTATTGTGTTGAGCAATCTCGGCGACAACCTGCTCAACCTGAAACAAGGCAGTGGTAATTCGGTTACTTTCAAGGTCACGAACGGCACTTTTAGTATGAATACCCAGGACACTATATCCACTCAAGGTGGAAAAATTATATTTGATGCTACCGGAGACCTGACTCTGGGCAACCTGACCTCTAATGGCGGAGATATTTTGCTGACCGGTAATGACTTGATATTACTGAATGCCGCAACCATCCTGAATGCGGGTACAGGAAATATCGACATCACTCAAGCTAAACTGGGAAATATAGGGCTCGGTGATAGCACGACATGCACCGGGTCCTGTGACATGACAATCAGTAGTTCAGATCTTTCCAAAATGAGGGGCAACAAGCTCCTCATTAACGGCAGTTCAAATGACGGGGCTATCTATGTGGGGGGAGTGTCTCAGACCACTTCTACCTTCACGGGAGGAGTGGAACTTAAAGACGCGCATGTATCTGGCGCTAAAGGTGGAATCTTTTTTGAAGGTGCGGCCTCTTCATTTTCGGCCCTGACTGCTAATGCGGTCAACGGCATAGAGGTTAATGCCAACCTGACAACCACTGCGGGAGCCCTGACTCTGGACGGGGACTCCAATAACGTTGCAGAGGGTGTGTCCCCAAAAGATAATATCAGCATTGCCAGTGGAGTTACGTTGACCAGCGCGGGAAACATCTCTTTGAGCGCCACCACTGGCGGGATAGCCGCCGCAGGCGCTTTGACCTTGACAGCACCCTCAAGCATCACTTTAACCGGTAATTTAACGGCGGCCGGAGCGGTTGCCCTGACTGCAAATTCCGGCATTACTTTAAATAATAACAT
>PCTK01000033.1:6441-9783 GCA_002786505.1 Nitrospinae bacterium CG22_combo_CG10-13_8_21_14_all_47_10
TCTGAATTCGGCAAGCGCCTTGACTCTTGCAGGGGGTACCATAAGCTCTTTGGGAAACCTGACTCTGACTTCCACCGGGGCCACGAGCGTAAATAGCGCTTTGTCCTCGGCGGGAACCGTGACGATGACGGCAAACGGTCTGACTCTGGCCAACAGTACATTGAGCGCGACGGGAAATATTAATCTGCAAGGGGGTAGTTCCGGGCTCACGCTTGTCAGCGGCATGGGCATCACCTCCTCGGGAGGCAATATTACCCTGGGTGCTTCGGGAGGGTCCATCACCGCAAATGGGGCGTTCACGCTTTCGTCAAATGGCAGTGTCACGGTCAGCAACGCATTGACTTCAGCCGGAGCGGCAACACTCAACGCGAATTCGGGAATAACTCTGGCAGACAGCTTCACCGCAAATGGAGCGGTGACCCTGGACGCGGACCTGGACAACAGTGGTGCGGGCGATTTTACAATTTCATCGGGTACTTTATCGACCACCAACAACGCCCTGACGGTGACTGCGAATGACCTGGTTTTGACTGGGGCGATTGACAGCGGCACGGGTTCGACCACCATCAATGTTTCAGACGGAGATTCTTTGAGTATAGGATTAACGGGAACAGGGATGAGCCTTGATAACGCAACGGAGTTGGGCAAAATTCAGGGTACCGGAGACATCAATCTGGCGAATGCCAACATTGTTGTTGCGTCGGGCACTGCGGTGAGTTCTTCTGGAAAACTGATTATCGGGCAAAGTGGGGGAACCATAACCGGACAAGGAGCCCTGACGTTAACCGGAGCCAACGGTCTGGTCATCAACAGCAACACTGTCTCGGCAACGGGTGCCCTCTCCTTGAACGCGACCACAGGCGGCATATCGGCGCCGGGTGCGATTACGCTAAATGCGACGGATGGCATCAACATCAATAATAGTTTCACATCGGCGGGGGCCACGACCATAGATGCTGACTCTGATGATAGTTCGACAGGAACCTTCACCCTTGCATCGGCAATGAGCACCGGGAATAATGCGCTCTCGATAACAGCGGTGGACCTGGCCTTGAACGGCACTCTTAGTAGTGGAACTGCGGGCACCACGATTCTGGCTTCTCAGTCGACAAACACAATTGGACTGGGAACAGCGACCGGCAACAATATGAGTCTGGATAATACAGACCTTGGAAATATCACGGCTGGCAATCTTACCATTGGTGATGGGACGAACGGAAATATTACGGTTGATGGGGTGACCTCTGCCAACAGCGACCAGTTCGGGGCACTCACTTTGAACGCCACACGTTCCGGGGCATCGGTAACTTTTGGGACCACCGATTCCTCTTTTCAAAGTTTAACAGTAAATGCGGAAAATGGAATTTCGCTATCTTCAAGTTTGACGACTAACGGGACCACCAGTCTGAATGCGGATTCGGATGGCGATGGCACTGGCGACTTCACTCTGGCGGCAAACAAAACCCTGGCCACAACAAATAATTCCCTGACTCTTACCTCCAGCAATATGGCGCTCGATTCGGGGAGTTCGATAACTTCCGGGACTGCGGACACGAATCTTCTTACAGCGCAATCGGGCGCAACCATTGGTTTGGGCGCGGGGGCTGGTACTTATTCCCTGACGAGTAGCGAACTAACCCAGATCACCGC
The DNA here is from genome assembly GCA_002786505.1 of Nitrospinae bacterium CG22_combo_CG10-13_8_21_14_all_47_10. Taxonomy (GTDB): domain Bacteria; phylum Nitrospinota; class Nitrospinia; order Nitrospinales; family VA-1; genus LS-NOB. Next base: position 8,092 of record PCTK01000033.1, read on the forward strand.
GGCAAACCTGACTATAGGAAACGCGACCAATGGAACGATTACGGTGGACGGTGTGACTTCCACCTCAACGCCCTTGACCTTAATGGCCACTTCCAGTTCCAGCGCGGTGAATTTTTCATCCACAGCTTCTTCGTTCGGTAGCCTGACCGTGGACGCGGGGACGGGAGGCGTGGACTTTGGGGCAGATTTATCTACTACGGGGAATTTGACCGTCACTTCCGGCGGAGCGATCACCGATACAGGGGCTTTGACAATTGCGGGAACATCCAGCTTCACTACGGATGTTGCCAATCAGGCAATTACGCTGGACAATACTTCTAACTCGTTCACGGGTGCTGTGAGTTTGAACACTTCAGGGACTGGCTCTGCGACGTTGGCCAGCAATAACGCGGTGATTCTCTCGACTTCCACCATCGGTAACGATCTCAGTGTGACAGTGGGAGGAGGTAATTCCCTGAGTGTGACGGGGGCCGGGTCGGCGGGAGGGAGCATCAATTTGCGCGCAGACGATGATGTCACTTTTACCACTACTGCCGATTTGACCACCACGACCGGGAATATCACCGTCACCGCCGATAACGACCTGGATAAAAACGGGTCAGGGGGCGCTTTAACAATGGCCAACGGCACGGTCTTTAACGCAGGTTCCGGGAACCTGGCCCTTTCCGCCGATGAAGACATCACCTTGGGCCAGGTTAAAACCAGTAGCTCTTCAGATGCGGCGGTAACGCTTACTTCAACCAGCGGTGGGGCGGTCGATGGGGATACCGCGGTACCGCCATCTTCAACCCGCATCGGGGGCGATTCCAGTGCGTGGCTTGATATTGATGCGGCAAACGGCAGGCTGGTTGCCGATTTCGTGACGGGGTTTGGTGCGACCAATGCCATTGAGACGAAAGTCAAATCGCTGGATATTGATAACCTGACATCCGGGGATATCGGCATCTTCGAGTTCGACGATCTGGATATTTTTAAAATTAACAATGCCGGGGGGGGTGTTCGGGTTTCCTTTGAAGGGTTGATAACCGGAAAAACAAATTGCGTGGCTACCGGGGCGTGTTTGTTCACTCGTCGTGATATCCGGAACGAACTCATACCGGGAACGGGAAAAACCCTGGGCCAGCTTGCTGATGGGACGACCCAACAGCTTACATTTGATGTCTTCGAATTAAAGGCCCCTGATTTCCAAGGCAAGACACCGGTCGATCATGTTGCCGGTTCCCCAAATGGACCTTTCATGGCGGATCTTTTCAGTGAGAGTTTTGAACTGGTTGAGTTGGCCGCAGGAACCGATGGAAAATTTGACGGGATGGAGGTGAGTCAGTCTTTCTGGGGAGGTCTGAGGAATGTCAACCCGGAAGTGGCGGAAAGAAAAGGTCCGGACCAAAAGAAACGCTCCAGCCAGAAATCTGCCAGGAGAAAGAAACAGGTCAGGCAAAAAGTGGATGAAACCGCTTCCATCACCCCGAAAAAAACCTCTAAAAAATCGCGCCGTATTCAGGTTAACGAATCAGGCTACATCAGTTTAGCGAATTAACCCGGTTTTTCGAGTTATAGGGGGAAGATCAGGGGCCGCTACCGTGGGGGCAACGAAAAGTCCCTCGCCTCAACCCACGTCATTCCCGTTAACCTACTACGTCATTCCCGCGCAGGCGGGAATCCAGAAGAATGTCGGGTCTGTTGGCCGTGCGC
>PCTK01000231.1:0-4051 GCA_002786505.1 Nitrospinae bacterium CG22_combo_CG10-13_8_21_14_all_47_10
GTTCCAGTGTTTAAGAAATTTTCATTAGGGTCTTCATCTTTCGACCGGGTAATGATTTCCATGGTTACTTTTCGGATATCGTTTAACTCATCAGTTGGGAGGACATAAGGCGGAATGGGGTTACCGTCCGCATCCGTGGATACTCCTGCTGGTAGCGGGTCCCCGTCTTTATCCCAGTAGCGGATAATCAGGTTGTCGATGTTGCGGGCCACTTTACTTTTTGTGACATCACTGGTTCCTTGATCAGGGGTGATGCGATAAAAGTGAAACGGAGGATTCTCCAATCCCAGAGAGATTTGGTAAGTCCGCGTTTCGGAGCTTTCTACCTCCCCGTCGCCATCATCATCGAAGAACGGGTTGATGGAGAAGCTGGAGAGGGTAGAGTTATCCGGGTTTGAGACCGCATAAGTCATGACCTCATCGTTTTGAATGGTACCGTCATTGTCATCATCAAAAACCATGGTGATATAATGATCGGATGCGGCGAGGAACCTTTTTCCGCGGGTGACGTTGAAGCCCGCATTCTGGACACTGCGGGTGATGAAGTCAACAGTCGCTCTGCCGTTGGCCTGCATTTGACCCAACTGGCTTTGCCGTGAAAATGTGCTTTTCTGTGACTGGATAATTCCCGCTACGAGGGCAAGCAGGATCAAGGAGATTGCCGAACCTATCAGCAATTCGGTCATCGTGAATCCCTGCTCATTCATCTGCCAGAATGGTTTTTTTTGTAACTGGTTCATTGTCTTTTCCTCGTTTGATGACTATTCGAGAAAGCCCACCCGTTCGACACTGAAGATGGATGGGATAAAGGGCGGCCAGAAATCCGGATCTTGAAACCTTACGTCCCATCCCCAGTTACGCACGGGTCCTGAATAACAATCTCCGCCTATGCACCACACCCCATCAGCCTGTTCGCTGTCCCAAAGGTTGATAAACGCGCCGTTAATGTTCAAAGTGCGGGTTGGGTTCCATGAACGTTGTGTCCAATCCTCATGAAGCCGCGGATAAGTATGCAAACCTCCGCTATATACCGAACCATCTGGGGTTGTTGGCACATGTCCGGCAAAAAGCGCGGCATTGATGGTGGTCGTGCTTGCCCCATAGTTGTTGTAAAGGTCTGGCCAGCTTATCCCGCAGGGCTTGGTGGTTAATGCGTTAGAGAGTATGTTCATGGCATCGCCAATCAACGCGACTCCATGGGTATCGACGGTATTGAAATCGCCGTGGATATAAAGCGGATTATCCGTAGCTAATGTGGTTTCATCCACCAATTGCGGGCTGGAGGTAGCGTCCATGGTGATGACCCTTATTGCCTGCAAGTCCGACCCATTGTTGGTGAAGCTCGCGTCCGGGGACCGCGAGGTATAAATCAACATGCCATCACCGGCCAATTCAAGCCCCTGGTCGGCAAGATAGGCTTCATACCAAAGGCCAAGGGAATAAAGGTCGATGTCGGTGGTGTCCACGTCGCGGTCGTTTTCCCTGCAATCCTGAAAAGCATCGTTGGATTCCTGGATGATTGGCATAGGAAGGTCGGGAACCGGGTTGCCAGTGGAAGATTCGCCAGCCAGAATAAGAGCGGTAACATCTGTGTAAGACGGCCGTGAAACATGAACCTCTATATTCCCAGCTCCCAATCCGCCGGTGCCAATAATAGTCATACCGTCAATACCGGGTCTGCCCGGATTTTCTGCCCTCTGCTCATAAAATCCGGCACGCTTGAATAAATCTTTTGAAGGAGTGGTGTAAGGTTTTTCATTAACCAGAACATAGTTTCCGAACCGGCTTTCCTCACTTGTTTCATTGCTGGAATTAATTGCTCCTGTGACCGTTTCAGTTGGGGTGAAAGTTGTTCCTGTGCCGGTAGTTTTAACTTCAACGGTGTTGGGGTAGTTGTCGCCATCGTGTTTTTCATAAGTATAAATATTGCCGGAGGCGGTCATGGAATGAGGCGACATGTTGTTGTTATTGTCGTAATTCCGTAACCGGATTTTATTGAAGGATGATGACCCAATATAAATATCACCATTGGAATGAATACGCCCCCAACTGTTCATGTCTGGACCTGGAAATAACTCCATGTCGGCGGAGTTCCCGTCTTGCCCGTAAAACACAAAGTACTGGACCAATGGAGTTTCCAGAATCCGAATCTGTTCGTGCACGGTCTCTCTGGAAGAATCTTTAAGCGATGTTGCCTCGGATTCGATCTCATAGGTGTGGGCATAATGATAAATAATGGTATTGCCAGTGACTGTCTGGTAAAGGTAGGATTCCAGCGGATTGGTGATCTTGTATTTCACTTTATAATTACGGTAATTATTAACGGTGATAAAACCATCGCCATCCGAACCGGCTTGGTCCGCGGACTCGGTATATGGAATGAGGTCTTCAAATTCGTTAATGATATCGTTGACAGCAAGATCAAGCCCCACCTCGGCAGAATAGAAGGCGTTTTTGCCCTTCTTATGGGATTGGGAAGTTTCCAGGTTTAAAGTGATGGTTTGCAATGAGGCAACTGCGACCGCCGCCATTGCGGCCAGAACAAACATGTAAACGACCAGGGTGCTTCCTTGTTCCTGTTGAGCCAGCTTTAAATTAACTTTAATCATCGTATTAGTTGCCTCCTACGAATTGTCTTCTATGAAGCACCGATGCCATTTCCACATTTTTGTTCTGGCCTCGGCTGTCAGTCCATTCTGTTTTGACCACTACTTCCAGCATGTGGATTGATGTGGGCTCATCAAAGGTTTCACTCGTTCCCGATGGATAAACCTGCAAGGTCGTGGTTATTGTGAAATCCCCATCCGTCTCAATCTTTTTGTAGTTCTGGTTGCTGATTTCAGTAAAAACGGCATCCGCCAGATAATTAGTAACAAGGTAATTAAAGCCAAACGAGCCTCCTGTTGGTTCCTCGGCAGATAACCTTTTTATTTCTTCAATTTTATTGGTGGTTTTTAAGGTGGCCTCGGTGACCAGTCTGGAATTGTTCTGGTAGTAAATGACTGCGTCCGCGGCTTTGATAAGGCTGAAAACGCCGACAGACAGGATTACCATGCTGATCAGGACTTCGATCAGGGTGAATCCCTTTTGATTACGGCCCACTTGCCATAGCTCCCTTTTGGTTTTGGGGGTTGGGGTTCTCATAGTTATTTCCATGGAGGCTTGGGAGCCGCTATGCTTCCGTCATAGGACCAGTAATCCACAGCACCCGTGGCCTGAAGTACACTGACGCAACGTGCCCGGTCATTGGTGTCGCCGATGTCGCTCGCGTGCAACAAAAATACTGATCCACTGGCACTGGATTGGCCGCGGGAATCGAAAATAACTATTTGGGAGCCGCCAAACGAAACGGGCGCGCTAACGGTGTTGCCATCAATGTCTGTAATCCCGGTGTTGTAAGCGAACTTTATGTTATTTTCCAAGACCCCGGATTTCACCGCCTCGCCAGCATCCTGGGCACCGTCACTATCGGTATCGTCATGAACCGTATAGGTATGGCTGGTTGTGTTGAAGGTGACTCGAACATTATTGTTATTTCTGACCGCACTGGTGCGAGCCAACATCAGGTCAAAATAGACCTTTTGCGCCTGGCCATTGATTTCGTGTTTCTCTTTCCATTTTGAAAAATTTGGAATGGCGACTACCATAAGTATTCCCATGACTGCTAAAACCATTACGGTTTCGGCTAAAGTGAAACCACCCTGAGCCGCAAGAAAGCGCTTTTTAGATTCTGTTTTGGGTGACATTTCCGTTGCCATTTATTATTTTCAATAAAGGTTAAAGCAAAATAGGAGCCAAATTCCCCAATAAGTTGTGACCAATATAAACAGGCTTTTATTTTCAAATGTTTGCGGACGTAGATTTTTTTATCCCGCAAACGAGGGGATTCTGAACTGTGCGTTTTCTTGGAATTGTTGTACTATTTTATACGCTTTTTCGCAAAATTTGTTCTTTTTTTGGGAATAAATCGAATAATAAAATATATTATTCGCCTATTCGTGGGGGGGTGGCGGAGGAACGCGGAGAGTAGGGGCGATTCATGTAAGGGCGA
>PCTK01000231.1:4088-4540 GCA_002786505.1 Nitrospinae bacterium CG22_combo_CG10-13_8_21_14_all_47_10
GAATGACGGATGAGGGGTGGCAGGACGTGACGGGTTGGAATTTGTTCCAGAGCCCCTCAAAAATCCACATTTGTTTTTCAGTAAGCCAATAGAGCCAAAGACAAAATTTTTGGAGTGTTATACCAGATTGCGTATGCTATTAAAGACTGAAATTGGGTGATTTGGAGAACGATAATGAGCAACCCGGATAAGGATTCCAAGCAAGGAAACTCTCCCGAAAAAAAAGTCGAGGAGAAGAATAGTCCGCCCCGTGAAAACAAGCCTTCGCGGCTGGCAGAACGTAAAGGCCAGCGCCCGGCATTTCCCTTCCGGCGAAAGCCCGTTTAAGACGAACCTTCAACCCGAAAGACCGGATTATCTAAAATGAAAGATTGCCCCTGTGGTTCTAATTTCCCGTTTACCGATTGTTGCGGCCCGCTGATCCGGGGTACCGCTTTTCCGGATACGGCGGA
>PCTK01000231.1:4563-9551 GCA_002786505.1 Nitrospinae bacterium CG22_combo_CG10-13_8_21_14_all_47_10
CCGCATTCACCCAGAAAAACTGGGAATATCTGGTTCTCACCAGTCACCCGGAAGAAAAAAAAGAAATGGCCAGACTGGGCCCCAACCTGATTGAAGATGGAGTGGTGTGGAAGAGACTGGACATTTCAGATGTTCGATCAGGAGGGCATGACGACTCCGAAGGCCAGGTGGATTTTGTCGCGCACTATACTAAGGAGGGGTCTGAACAAATACTGCGGGAATCTTCCCGTTTCTATCGAGTGAACGGCCGTTGGGTTTATAGCCGGAAAGATTCCATCCTTTCCCCTGTTCCTGTTTCACCTCAGGTGAAACCCAAAACCTTTGTTCGCGGTGAGGCCAAAACAGGCAGAAACGATCCATGTCCATGCGGCAGTGGGAAAAAGCATAAAAAATGTTGTGGCTAGCCTATCACCATGGCTGGCACTAGACCAGTATTGGTTTATAATGGTATCAATTCCTGCCTTCCCGTATCCTGCAACCCTGACTGGTGAAAATCGTTGAAAATAAACAGTTTTATGAGACTGCATACTTTCTAATCGGAAGCCAAAAAAGCTTTTATTTGCCTTAAGTTAGAAGAAAATTGCCCTTTGTTTTCCACAGGTTTTGCACAAATGATGTGGAAAAGATTTGTTTTCTGTGAGGGGCCCCTTAAAATCCTTGCCAGGCAAGGAAATCAGGGGCAGTGGACAAAATAAACCTGCCTGGTAGGGCTGAATAGGATGATGTTTTCCGTGCCCCCTTAAATCATAGGCTGAATCAGGGGGGTAAATTGTTTGATTTTGGTTAGGCCAAATATATTAGGGGGGGAGCCGGTGTCAAAATTCCGATATCGTAATTCCCTCTATTTTCAGGCCCCCAAGGGTCAAGCCACAAAGCTAAGGATGTGATATTTTTTGACGGCCTGATTATAGGGGCTAAAGCATGACAGAATTTTGATACCCTTTTTGCTCCTCAGTTTTAGGTGTCCATTCAAATAAATTTTCTGACTGGAAATTTGTGGAAAAACGACGCACACCCCATTTTATGGCCATAATTTTTCGACAGGCGGGGAGGAGGAAATTAAATTGTTATAAATAAAGGAGTTTTATTTTTTTTGGAGCGACAGAAAATGCTTTTTTGGGGGGCATAAATTATCGGATTTAGGATGTTTAAAAAACTTTTCACAAATAACTCACAATTGGAGCCAGCGAGAGAACTTGAAAAATTAAGGTTTAGTGCGGAACGGTGAAGAATTTTATTATGGCTCAAATACGTCAATTTTTTTTATAGGACTATAACCGTGGGACTGTAGGAAAAATCCCATATCCTGGGGAAGCGGTGCGCAAAATGATAGGTTGAAACCCGTAATCGGGTGCTTCAGTTCCAATTTATGGGCGTGCAAAGCCTGCCTGGGCAGTTTGAACTCGGAAGATTTTCCTCCATAGAGATGATCTCCGATTATGGGGTGGTGGATGGATGCCAAATGCACCCGAATCTGATGCGTTCTACCCGTTTTGGGCAAAAGTTTCAGGTAGGACCAACCTTTACAACGATATATGACCTGATACTCTGTATAAGCTTCCCGACCCCCTGAGTCCCTTATGTCCATTTTTTTGCGATGAATTCTGTGGCGGCCGATGGCGGCATGGATAGAGCCTTCATTCTCCTTAACATGGCCTTTAACGATAGCCAGATATTCTTTGCGGATCTCACGGTTTTTGAACTGTCCGGCCAGGGCTTTGTGTGCGGATTCGGTTTTGGCAACTATTACTAGTCCCGACGTATCTTTATCCAGCCGGTGAACTATGCCGGGCCGCTCGACTCCGCCAATCCCTGGCAGGTTTTTGCAATGATGAAGTAAGGCGTTGACCAGGGTCCCTGCCGGGTGGCCCGGTGCCGGGTGAATAACAATACCCGCTGGTTTGTCCAGAGCGAGTAAAAATTCGTCTTCAAATATTATATTCAGCGGAATAGGTTCTGCCGCAGTGCCGAGAGGAATCGGGGCAGGCACGAGAACCGTGATCCGGTCTCCTTCCCGGACTTTATAACCAACAGGCCGTGCCACACCGTTTACCGTTACCCGGCCCTCAATAATCAGCTTTTTCAAACGCGACCGGCTGATTTCTGTCTGCTGGACAGATAGAAAAACATCAAGCCTTTCCCTGTTCGATTCTGATTCGACTTCAAATTGGTATTGCTTCATGGGCAGGAGGGCAAAGCTTCATCAAGCCAAGTTAACCGATTGTGAATATTATTACTAATCAGGTTCAGTGGCACACGGGTTATTTTTCGAGGAGCCGAGGCATCAGCTCAACCAGGTTACACGGTTTGTGGGTGCTGTCCAACTGGTGCACGAGAATCTGGTCCCACCCGTCCTTACAGGCTCCGGTCGAACCCGGCAAAGCGAAAAGGAAAGTTCCGTTAGCAACCCCGGCTGTACAACGCGATTGCAGGCTGGATGTCCGGATGCTTTCATAACTAAGCATGCGGAACAATTCGCCAAATCCCGGAATCGACTTTTCATACAGTTCCTCGAAAGCTTCAGGGGTGATGTCACGTCCCGTTACACCTGTCCCGCCTGTTGCGATCACCACATCGACATCAGGGCTGGCGATCCATTTTTTTAATTGTTCCTGAAGCAGGTTTTTTTCATCTTTAATGATTTTTTTCTCAACCAGATGATGCCCGGCTCCCTGAATCCGGTCTACCAGTACTTGCCCGGATTTGTCGTCCGCCTCGGTCCGTGTGTCGGAAACCGTCAGCACGGCAATGTTCACGCATTTTTTCTCACTCATGGTGTCTCCTGTTTCCTGAAAATATTTTTAATTCTGTTCAGGGTGTAAAACGGTTTTCAATAATTAGAGAACCCGGTTTTTGGTGGATTCTGACAGGCAATTAGCGTTAAATAATTCGGCAGTATAACATAAGCCATTTACGAGGGACAAAAGTGCCAACAGCTATTGTGACAGGAGGGGCGATCCGCATTGGTCGGGCGATGGCCCTGCACCTGGCCAGTAAAGGATTCGATATTGCTCTCTGGTACCACCGTTCTGGAGCGGCCAGTGAGGAAACGATTCGCGATATACGAGCTCAAGGGGTCCAGTGTCAGGGCTATGTGTCAGATTTAAGAAACCTGGATGAGGCTGAATCGGTTGTTGGCAAGGCCCTCAAAGACTTCAATAACGTGGAATTGCTGATCAGTTCCGCCGCAAATTTTATCCAGGAAAATATAGAACAAACCCAGGTTGACACTCTGGTCGATACCCTTAACCTCAACCTCATGGCACCTTACCTGCTGATGCGCGAGTACAAGCGCAAGGTCAATAAAGGTTTGATCGTTAATATTCTCGATGAACGGGTTGCAAAAATTGTTCCCACTTTTGCGGCTTATTCTGTAAGTAAAGTGGCCCTGAAACACTTAACAGAACTGGCGGCGGTGGAATGGGGGAAATCCGTCCGCGTCAACGGCATTGCGCCGGGGCTCATCCTTCCCCCTCAAGGAGGTCCGCCCGATTATTTGGAGAAAGCCGCAAAAAAAGTTCCGACCGGCACCCACGGAAAGTTGGAAAATCTCCTCAAAGCACTGGATTATTTAATGGAAAATACCTTTGTAAACGGCGAAACCCTGTTTGTCGATGGCGGCGAATCCCTTTGCTAGGCTCAATCGGTGAGACCTGGTTTTAAACTGCGCTCAAAGGCGTTGATTGTTTGATGGGCAGTTGCCCTTAAGGTGAGCGGTGTAAGGATTTTGCTCTTCCCTGGACCCATTCATTATTGGTATTCTTAGTCGGTCTTTATCCCCTAATTTATTTTGAAGGAGAAACTAATGAACAAGATGTTTTTTGCAGTGTCCGGAATAGTTTTGGCGGTTCTTCTGGTTTTCTCAGGAACAGTCATTGCCCACGAGGGAGAAAAACACGAGAAAAAATATGAGGAAGGCAGTGGCGGTGCCGCGATGGAAATGGACCACAAGGCTGGCGGGCATGAATATAAGGGCGAGCATGGCGAAGGGATGGAGCATTCCAAAGAATATTATGAAAAGAAGTACGGCAAAAAATATGATCATGAAAAACACGAACTGAAAGAAGAAGGTAGCGGCATGAAAGACTCTGCCCAACAGATGATGCGGGAAGAGCACCACGAACGCAAAGAAGAAGGCAGTAAAATGTAACCAACTTCAAGAGTCCCTCTCCCCCTGGCGGGAGAGGATTAAGGTGAGGGGGGGGTTAAAGATGTTTTACATATTCAATTGGGTCCTTGGCCCCCGCTTCCTGAAACCCTTTCAGGCGCAGTTGACAGCTATCGCACACGCCGCAGGAAATCCCCTCCCTCCCGGGATTGTAACAACTGTGGGTCATGGCATAATCCACTCCCAGTTTCAAACCCTTTTGAATGATTTCTGCTTTGGTGAGTTTTATAAGCGGAGTATGAATCTTGATAGTTTCTTTTCCTTCCACCCCGGCTTTGGTGGCGAGGTTGGCCAGGGTCTCAAACGCGGCGATGAATTCGGGTCGGCAGTCTGGGTAGCCGCTGTAGTCGATTGCGTTGACCCCGATAAAAATATCGCTGGCTCCTTTTACTTCGGCGTAAGCCAGGCAGAATGACAGGAAAATAGTGTTGCGTGCTGGAACATAAGTGATAGGAATGCTTGACGCTATTTCTTGCTGATCTCGGCCGATTGGAACGTCGATGTTATCGGTCAGGGCGGAGCCTCCAAACTGGCGAAGATCAATTTTGATAATTTGATGGTCGGTGGCTCCGAAATGCCGAGCGATGTCCCGAGCACGATCCAGTTCCACCCGATGACGTTGGCCGTAGTCAAAGGTAAGGCAGAAGAGCTCGAACCCTTCTTTTTGGGCAATGGCTAGGGTGGTGGTGGAGTCCAGACCCCCACTTAATAAAACCACTGATTTCATAGGTCTTCCCAGTGCTTTGGTGTCCTGGAGTGTCTGCTAAAGGTTTAATCTAATCCGCTGTTGTACCAAAATGATAATGTCCTATTTGTCCAA
>PCTK01000051.1:0-18024 GCA_002786505.1 Nitrospinae bacterium CG22_combo_CG10-13_8_21_14_all_47_10
CACAAAATTCGGATTTTTGGTCGAAAGCGGAATCATTTCCCAGGATGAAATGAATGGCGCAATCGCCAAAGCACGCAATAACCGGATTGATGTTGAAACAGTTCTTCTAAGCGATTTAAAATTAAAACGAAAAGACCTTGGAAAATCGCTTGAACTTTATTACAGCGTCCCTTATCAAGGTTTTAATGATTCCATTGTCCTTCCGCAATCAAACTTTTCCGGACTCAACAAGAACTATCTGGCCAGAAATAACTGGGTCCCTCTGCAGAACGATGAAACCAGCGCAGTCATTTTGACAGACGATCCAACGAATAAGGACCGAATCCAGAATATCCAAATGATATTCCCCAAAAAGAAACTGGAAATAAAAGTGGGACTTCGGGTCGATATTCGAGAATTTCTGCTTTCGGCAATGACCGAAGATGAAGCAAAATCAGGGGCCGCGGATGAAATTCGCACTGAAGAAATGTCCAGCCTTTTAACAGCCCTGGAAGATGAGAAGGCAGAGATTGTTGATAGCTCTGTGGAAGACGATGAGGCCAATGCCATCAGTGAAACCGATAGCACTATTGTCCGCCTGGTCAATAAAATATTGACGGATGCTTACGACCAGGGAATTTCTGATATTCACCTTGAACCTGGAACAGGTAAAAAACCGGTAAAAGTGCGTTTTCGCAAAGACGGGACTTGCCGAATTTATCAGGAAATCCCCTATTTATATAAGCAGGCGATTATTTCCCGCATTAAAATCATGTCCAAGCTTGATATTGCCGAACGGCGCTTGCCTCAAGATGGAAAAATCAAAATGAAGTATGGCCGCAAGGATATTGAATACAGGGTCGCCACCTGCCCAACCGTCGGGGGAAATGAAGATGCCGTTCTGCGCATCCTGGCCGCAAGCAAACCTATCCCGCTGGAAAAAATGAATTTCTCTCAAAGAAACCTGGCCATCATCAAGGATAAATCCAGTAAACCTTATGGCCTAATTTTGGTAGTGGGTCCAACAGGTTCAGGTAAAACCACAACTCTTCATTCATGCCTGGGACACATCAATACTCCCGAGCGAAAAATCTGGACTGCCGAGGACCCGGTAGAAATCACTCAAGACGGGCTTCGGCAAGTACAAATGCTAAATAAAATAGGCCTCGATTTTGCCCGTGCCATGAGATCCTTTCTGCGTGGAGACCCCGATGTCATCATGGTAGGTGAAATGCGCGATGCGGAAACCTGCGCCATTGGCCTGGAAGCATCTCTCACGGGCCATTTGGTCTTCAGCACTCTGCATACCAACTCTGCGCCGGAAACCATAACCAGGCTTTTGGATATGGGAATGAACCCGCTTAATTTTGCTGATGCCTTGCTCCTGATTATTGCGCAAAGGTTAGTTCGCACGCTTTGCAAAGAATGCAAGGAAGATTATCATCCCACCCGGGAAGAATTTGACCTGTTAGTTCAACAATATGGAGAAAAGGATTTTCAAAACCTGGGGATTGAGTACACCGACTCTTTAACTCTCAAAAAACCCGTGGGTTGTGGCAAATGTAATGAAACAGGCTATGCAGGGCGAACCGGCTTGCATGAATGCCTTGATGGATCGGATGATGTAAAACGCATGATCATGCAAAAAGTAATGGTTGAAGACTTGCGCAAACAAGCTATTAAGGATGGAATGACAACTTTAAAACAAGACGGCATCTATAAAATATTCAAGGGGGACTGCGATTTAAAGCAAGTCCTTGCAGTCTGTATAGTTTAAATAACTGGAAACTCAACCCTTCTAGGCCAATAAAACATGAATAGCATTCAAAGTAGCCTGGGTAACCCCATTTCGGAAAATAATTTAAAACTAAAATCAATTCTGGCTCAGGCCCAAACAACCTCAAATATCGTTGAAATAATTCCAGACCTTATCAATGAGTTGAAGAAAATCTGGCGTTGCAAAGCCATTACCCTTTTTGCCCTGGACAGGGAAAACCGACAACTTTTTTCCCGAAACATTATAGAAAACCTTGAGTCGCAAGTCAGGGTAGATATCTCGACAGGCAGTCTGGCGGGATATGTGGCCGGGGTGGGCAAACCTATAAATCTTGCAGATGCCTATTCAGAAAAAGACCTGTCGCAAATACACCCGCAACTGTCAAAAGGCTCCACTCTTGATGGACCACTGGGAATCAGGACCCAGGCTATTATGGTCCTGCCTGTTCCTCACAATAAAAAATTGATCGGCGTGATGGAGGTAATCAATAAAAGAAGAGACGGGGAAGCTTTTGCCGATGCGGATTTTAAATTGGCCCGCGAGATTTCTCCAGCACTCGGGAATATTTTGGCTCGGTTGGAAGAAGAATATGGCTTGGAGCCCCTTCCTGTTTTTAAGGCCCTTTCACCCGAAGAAAATCTTCATCGTATTTCCCAAGCCATCCACTCAGCAAAAAATATAGATGAAATCCTGATTGAGCTCAAAGAATCCATTTTAAAACTGTTTGAGGCCCAAGCTATCACCATCTATGCCGTTGATAGTCAAAAAAATGAAATTTTTTCCAAGGTCAAATCCGGGGACCATATAAACGAAATCAGAGTTCCCATTTCACCTGTCAGCATTGCCGGTTGGGTAGCCAGCCATCAACGAAGCGTAAACATCACTGACGTCTATGACGAGCAGGAACTTCAAAGCTACCACGCTGATTTGAAATTTGATAGCTCGTGGGATAAAAAATCCGGGAGCATTACCAAATCCGTTTTAGGCTTCCCCATGATTCATGCAGAAAAACTTATGGGAGTACTCCAACTTGTTAACAAATGGGATGGAACGAATTTTACTGAACAGGATGAAAAAAGCGCCACAATTATTGCCGAAACGCTGGCCCTGGCCTTTCATAACCAGGCCAAATACATTCCGTCCAGGCCCACCAAGTTTAGTTTTTTAATACAAAATGGAATTATCACTGAAGAAGAATTAACCCAAGCCACAGCCAAAGCCAGAAAAAACCAGATTGATGTAGAAACGGTATTACTGATGGATTTCAAACTACAAAGAAATGATCTGGGAAAATCATTTGAAGATTTTTACGGCCTGCCCTATTTTGGTTACAGCGATACCGTTATCCTTCCAGCAGAAATGTTGACGGGATTAAACCGTAATTTTTTAACAAAGAATTACTGGATCCCGATTCAAAAAGAGGGTGACAAGGTAACCATACTGATCAACGACCCTCTTAATCCAGACCGGAACCAGAATATCCGGCAAATCTTCCTAAAAAAAGAGATCGAATACAAAATCGGATTGAAAATCGATATTGTAGATTTCCTGAATTCCTCCTTAGGGATGGATTTGTCTTCCTCTGAAGGAGAGCCCCAAACTGAAGAATTGTCCAGCCTGTTAAGCGCGCTCAAGAATGAACAGGGTGATGTAGACATGGCTCAGGACGAAGATGATGGTTCCAATGCTATCAGCGAAACCGACAGCACCATTGTCCGGTTGGTGAATAAAATACTGATTGATGCCTATGACCAAGGCGTCTCGGATATTCATATTGAACCGGGTATCGGGAAAGACAGTGTAATGGTCCGATATCGCAAAGACGGCGCTTGTAGAATTTATGAAGAAATCCCTTCCATTTATAAACAGGCGCTCATTTCCAGAATCAAAATCATGTCAAAGCTCGATATTGCCGAACGACGTTTGCCTCAGGACGGCAAAATCAAAATGAAATACGGGAAAAAAGAAATTGAGTACCGGGTTGCCACCTGCCCGACTGTCGGGGGAAATGAAGATGCTGTCCTGCGAATTCTGGCCGCGAGCAAACCTATCCCTCTGGAAAACATGAATTTCAATCAACGAAATTTAGAACTGATTCAGGCAACGGCCAGCAAACCCTATGGTTTAATTCTTGTAGTAGGACCTACAGGGTCTGGAAAAACCACTACTCTGCATTCTACTTTGGGTTATATCAATAAACCCGAAAGAAAAATCTGGACCGCTGAGGATCCTGTGGAAATCACCCAGAAAGGCCTTCGTCAAGTTCAGATGCTAAATAAAATAGGACTCGATTTTGCCCGTGCCATGAGATCCTTTCTGCGTGGCGACCCCGATGTCATCATGGTCGGTGAAATGCGCGATGCCGAAACCTGCGCGATTGGGTTGGAAGCGTCTCTGACCGGGCATCTTGTCTTCAGCACACTACACACCAACTCAGCGCCGGAAACCATCACACGACTCCTGGATATGGGAATGAATCCACTTAATTTTGCCGATGCCCTGCTCTTGATTGTAGCGCAAAGGTTGGTTCGCACACTTTGTAAAAAATGCAAGGAAGACTATCATCCCGATCAAGAAGAGTACACAGCCCTGGTCAGGGAGTATGGAAATGGTTTTGAAAAACTGAACATTGAGTATTCTGATGACTTAATGCTGAAAAAACCTGTCGGATGTCAAAATTGTAGTGATACAGGGTATGCAGGCCGCACTGGACTGCATGAGTGCCTTGAGGGTACCGAGGAGATTAAAAGAATGGTCATGAAACACTCCCTCGTCGAGGATTTGCGCAAACAGGCGATTGAGGATGGCATGACAACCCTCAAACAGGACGGAATCTATAAAGTATTCAAAGGGGATTGCGATCTCAAACAAGTCATGGCCGTCTGTATCGTCTAAAATTTTTCCAACTGCTTTAAGAATGGGCGGGAATAGAACGCTCGTCCCTCCATTGCCTGATTTTATCTAATGCGTTCATTGCAATCTTCTCGTTCCTCAGCTTTTTATCGCGGATTCGCATTTCCTGAACCCAGAACAAACCAAAATTAATGTTCATGGGCTGGAATCCTTTACTCCTGGAAGCGGTTAAATAATTTACCAACGCACCTAGTGCTGTATCTGCAGGAGGTGGGGCATAAGGTTGCCCTGTGATTTTTGCCACCGCGCTTAAACCAGCTAATAGCCCCATCGCAGACGATTCAACATATCCTTCCACTCCGGTAATCTGCCCGGCAAAGAAAATTCCGGGCCGACCCTTCAATTCCAGCTCTCCGTTTAAAAGGCTTGGAGAATTGATAAAAGTATTTCTATGAATGGCGCCCAACCGGAAAAACTCAGCATTTTCCAGGCCGGGAATCATCGAAAAAACCCTTTTCTGTTCCGGATAAGTAAGCTTGGTTTGGAATCCTACCAGATTATAGGCAGAGCTTTCCTGATTTTCCCGGCGCAATTGCACCACCGCATGGGCTATCTTTCCAGTCTTCGGGTCGGGTAATCCTACAGGTTTCAGCGGACCAAATGCCAAAGTCCGATCTCCTCGCTCGGCCAGCACTTCAATAGGCATACAGCCTTCAAAATAGACCGGCTTTTCAAAGGAGGCAAACTGAACTTTTTCGGCCGCCTTCAACGCCCGGACAAAAGCATAATACTGTTCCGCGTTCATGGGACAGTTCAGGTAATCCGCATCGCCCTTATCGTACCGCGAAGCAAAAAATGCTTTGTCATAATCTATCGAGTCGGCACTAACGATAGGAGACAGCGCATCGTAAAAATACAGATATTCCTGGCCAATTAATTTTGAAATTTGTTCTGACAGCCGGGGTGAAGTCAATGGACCTGTGGCAATAATGACAGGGCCTTCCTCAGGGATTTCAACAACTTCTTCACGCTTAAAGGTAATATTGGGATGGCTTGATAACTTTTCGGTAATTTCCTGGGAAAACAAATCCCGGTCAACAGCCAGAGCCGAACCAGCAGGAACCGAGTTTTTATCACCCGATGCGATAATGATAGAATTAAAACTGCGAAGTTCTTCTTTAAGAATAAACGGGGCAGAGTGAGGTTGATTATTTCCCAAGGAGTTACTGCAAACCAGTTCCGCGCAATTCCCGGTCTTATGGACAGGGTTGCCGGTTACTGGGCGCATTTCATATAAAACTACCTGAACACCCCTTTCTGCCGCTTGCCAAGCCGCTTCGGATCCCGCAAGCCCTGCACCAATAATTGTAAGAAATTCCTTCACAATCGCCTAGGCCGCAACATCTTTTTTCTTATACCCGCAATTCGGGCAGAGAATGGAAGGATCTTCATTTTTTTTCCACTTCTCAATCAAAAATGGATTTTTGCACTCTGGACAAGTTTCCCCAATAGGTTTATCCCAGGATGTAAATTTGCAATCGGGGTATTTAGTGCAACCATAAAAAGTTCTTCCCTTTTTAGACCTGCGTGCGGCAATCTCTCCTTCACAGGATTCTTCGGGACAGGGGATACCAAGACCAATCGCTTTGGTGAATTTGCACTCAGGATAATTGGAGCAGGCAATAAATTTTCCAAAACGCCCTCTTTTCATAATCAAAGGGGCCTGGCACTTATCACAAGTACCTTCCACTTCATCGGTCGCGGCGGCAGACTCAGGTTCGCCCTTTTTCCCTAGATCCCGCGTATTTTTACACTCCGGATAACCCGAACAAGCCATAAACTTTCCAAAACGCCCCCATTTTATAATCATGGGTTGGTTACATTTTTCACAGACTTCATCGGTTTCTTCAACTTGAGCTTTAAAATCCTTCATTTTTTCTTCGGCTTTTTCCAGGTCCGCTTTAAATGGGGTATAAAAGGATCTGAGCGCATCAACCCACTCCAACTTTCCTGCTTCGATATCGTCTAACTCTTCCTCCATCTTTGCCGTAAACTCTATGTTCATGATGTCCGGGAAATTTTCAACCAAAAGATCATTGATCATAAACCCAAGCTCAACGGGTTGCAAACGGCGGTCAACATTTTGAATATAATCCCTGTCCTTAATCACACTGATGGTCGCCGCATAAGTACTAGGCCGCCCAACCCCTTTATCTTCCAACTCCTTAATCAGCATCGCCTCAGAAAAGCGGGGGGGAGGCTGGGTAAAATGTTGTTCAGGGAGTATTTCGTGAACTTCCAACACTTCACCCTTTTTCAATGAGGGAAGTAGCCGGTCGTCCCCTTTACCTTCTGATTTCGACTCATCGCCCTGATCATCATCCTTGCTTTCAACATAGACTTTCATAAAGCCCGCAAACTTCATTATAGAACCATTACTGCGAAACAAAAATTTTCCCGCCTTAATATCAAATTGAGTGGTATCCAAAACCGCAGGAACCATTTGGCAGGAAACAAAGCGGGACCAGATCAACTGATAAAGCCGGAGTAAATCCTTTTCCAGGTGATCCTTGATTGCATTTGGTTCCAACTGCACATCCGTCGGCCGGATGGCTTCATGGGCCTCTTGAGCTGATTTTTTGCTTTTATAAAAGTTTGGAGTACTGGGCAGGAACTCTTTTCCATATTTTTCAGGAATATACACCCGGACTTCTTCCAAGGCCTGATCGGACAATTTCACCGAGTCGGTACGCATGTAGGTGATTAAACCCACGGTTCCCTTTTTGCCCAGGGATATTCCCTCATACAGCCGCTGGGCAAGCATCATGGTTTTTTTGGGAGAAAAATTAAGTTTCCTCGATGCTTCCTGCTGAAGTGTGCTGGTTATAAACGGGGCACTGGGATTTCTTTTTCGTTCTTTTTTGACAATATCTTCAAGAACCGGATTAGCCCCCTCCAAACTTTTGAGGATTTCATCAGCTTCGGCTTTATTAGCAACTTCAGCTTTATTGCCATCAATTTTAAATAGTTTGGCTTGAAACTGGGGTTTCTCACTGCCCTCCAATTCCAGCGTAATAGACCAATACTCGCGGGGTTTGAAGGCCAGGATTTCCCGTTCCCTTTCGCAAACAATCCGCAAAGCAACAGATTGCACACGTCCGGCGCTCAACCCGCGATGAACTTTTTTCCATAAAATGGGACTGATCTTATATCCCACCAGTCGATCCAGGATTCTACGTGCCTGTTGCGCGTTCACCCTATTGATATTGAGCTCTGTAGGATTTTTAATAGCATCCAAAACCGCTTTTTTGGTGATTTCGTTAAAGGTCACCCGATAAATTTTACCCGTGGTAAACCTGGCCACTTCATTGCCAATATGATGGGCAATCGCCTCCCCTTCACGATCAGGGTCCGGTGCCAGATAAATCTTGTCGCATTTCTTGGCGGCAGTTTTAAGTTCCTGCAGAATTTTTCCTTTTCCCCTGATAGTGATGTACTCTGGAGCAAAGTCATTATCTATATCAACACCAAGCTTTTTCTTGGGAAGATCCTTAAGATGCCCCACCGAGGCTTTAATAATAAAATCCTTGCCAACAATTTTCTTCAACGTGTTGACTTTGGTAGGTGACTCAACGATCAGTAACGATTTACCCATATTTCCTCACTAGTTTTATTCATCTCTGTAATTAGAAATATACAATTTACCGCTCAGTTGTCGAACCAAGCCTCGCAATTCCAATTGCAACAGTGTAGCCGAAACTTGCGCTGGAGACAAATTGCTGTTTTCAATCAAGCTATCTATATGTCGGCCTTCCAAAGATAATAAAGAAAAGATTTTTTTTTCCTGATCATTATCAAATTTGACCTGGGATTCTACGACTTCTTTTTTAGCCTTCAAGCTTTCGCCAAACGCGGGCAATAGTTCTTCAAGAATGGATTCAGGACTATCCACCAGCTTTGCGCCTGCCTTGATCAGGTCATTGGTTCCTCTGCTTTTAGGCGACGTTATGTTTCCCGGAACCGCAAAAACCTCCCTCCCCTGCTCCAAAGCAAAGTCTGCAGTGATCAAGGCCCCGCTTTTTTCAGCCGCTTCAACAACCACCGTCCCTAAAGCCAAACCACTCAATATCCGGTTTCTTGCGGGAAAATTATTGCGATCAGGTCGCATGAAAATAGGAAATTCAGACAATATGGCTCCCTGTTCGATAATTTGTTTTCTCAGTTTAATGTTTTCCGGCGGATACGTGTGCCCCAGGCCGCAACCAAAAACAGCAATGGTATCCGCTCCTGCCGAAAGTGCGGCTTTGTGGGCCAAAGTATCAATCCCTCTGGCCAAACCGCTGATTATACTAAATCCGGCAGAAGCCAATCTCAAACAAAGTCTTTCCGCAATCAACTTGCCATACTCAGAAGGAGTACGCGTTCCCACCACCGCTAAAGGCAAAGAAATCGTGTTCAGGGCCTTACCTTTTATGTATAAAATTGGTGGAGGGTCATAAATGGACTTCAACAGGGGCGAATATTCCGGGCTTTCCAGCGTTAAAATCCGTATATCTTCTTTTTCAGCCAGCCTCAGTTCACGCTCTGCACCGGAATCAACATCAAAGCGTGTTATTTCTCCCGCTACTTTCTCGCCAACTCCCTGGATTCTCAACAATTCGCTTTTGGGCGCGGAAAATACCTCACATGGAGAACCCAGCCCTTGGACAAGACGGTGAAACAGGGTCCGCCCAACTCCGACAACCATGTTTAAAGCCAGCCAATATTTCAGGGTTTCCCTGTCCATACAGCTTTTACCCGATTTAATTCCGCGACTGCGAGGTTAAAATTATAAACCGCATCATAATAACCACCCGATACCCGTGTGTATATAATGAGTGCCTCAAACAAATCTCCAGAATCTCCAATGCCAAAATCATAGTTTGCCACTTCACTCACCAACAAAGCTCTCGTTATTTTGCGATTTTTTCGGGCTAGATTCAGTTTTGCCTTCGCCTCCACAGTTTTCAGATAAGCAGTCTTGAGCCCTAACTCATCTTTATTAGCCGCAAGACCAGACTCCTCGAACCAGATATCATAGTCATTAAACTTAAAATCAACCGGCTCTATATCCAGGTTAAGCATTTCCGCATCGGGCGAATAGGCATCTTTGAAAATCCCAACCAGTGATAATCGCGCTACCTGCATATCACTGTCCAACTCGATGATATCATTCAAAGTCCCGGCAAGACCCAGTTTAAGCTTTGTAATGGCAGATTGACTGACTCCCTCTTCCCCCAGATCAAACTTCTCTTCAGCTTTTTTAATAGCTTTTTCAAAATGTCCTTTTACCTCCTCCAATATTGTCAGCTTCTGCGTTTTGCTTTGAATTTGATAATAATATTTTCGGAGTTGATATTCTTTGTCGGCTAAAACCGATAGCCCCTGACCTTTATAAAGAGACCTTATCTTTTCAACCGCTTTTTGCAACTCCGGTAATGGTTCCAGCCCTCCCACCAACAAGAGCTTTGCACAACCCCGAGATTCTTCGTCGCGTTGTTCCTCAGTGTTTAACCCCCCTGACCCCCCTTGACAGGGGGGGATTGAGCTTCCCCCTGATAAGGAGACCTTTGCAAAACCCCGAGATTCTTCGTCACGTTGTTCCTCAGAATGACAAAATGGCTCTCTCTCGTCATGCTGAGCTAGTGATATTTGACCTTTGCCTTCTTGCCCCTGACAGGGGGGGATTGAGCTTCCCCCTGATAAGGGGGATTGAGGGGGTTGCTTTACTCCTTGCCCCGAAGAGGTACGTGATATTTTACCTTTGCCTTCGTGCCCGGAAGGGGTACGTGATATTTTACCTTTGCCTTCGTGCCCCGAAGGGGTACGTGATATTTTACCTTTGCCTTCGTGCCCCGAAGGGGTATTTCGAAGCAGTTCGCTGTCCAGCTTTTCCGACTTATGCAAAGCCTTCCCCGCCCCTGCGCTGGAAAGAAAAGGGATAAAAAATAGAATTAATGCAACTAAGTTTGCAACCAAAGGTTTCATCAAAAGCGAAAGCATATTTTTATCCATGAAAACACAATCCTATAAGTTTTATTTCAATCAGGAATTGGAACGGAATTAGAAGGAAAGAAAAAAGGGGCACTAAACTTCTAAAAAGAAACCTTGATGGCAACCAAGAATGTTCTTTTTTTTTAAATGTCCCGCTAAAAGGACAGAAGCTCAGCACCCCTCAGATAGGCTGAATGTAGCATAGCACCCTACCTCTGTCAATAAGATTATAAATCAGGAACACAAATTTAACAAAAATTTGACAATTTAATCCTTTATTTTCAAATACTTAAAATAATGTCGCCATTTTTGCCGTAAAATTAGGCATTTTAAACCCTTGTTTTTCAATGTATTAAAATTAATGGAGCGTCCAATATTCCGCGGTACCAAAACCCCGGAGAAGCCCGGCATTAATTATACTAACTCTCAATTAAACAAAGTGTTATAGGTCAAATCAATGAAAAAGGAACGGGTATGAAGGTAACCAGAAAAATGGCGATAGAAGCAACTCCCAATGCTTTGTGCAGAGTGCTCAACTCTTCCGTTTCATCTAACAATGGAGTGGTTTTAAAACCCATCAACGCTATCATAAAGGCCCAAAAAAACCAGCCCGGCCAGAAATAACCTAATGGAAATAGAGCTACGAAAAAAAGATACCCCATCCACTTATGTTGATTTGGTGATAAGGCGAAGACAATATGGCCGCCATCCAATTGACCTATGGGGATCAAGTTTAAAGCTGTCACCAACATCCCTATCCACCCCGCAAACGCAATCGGGTGCAAATGGATATTTAAACCCGGAGATTGCGGGTCCACTCCCAAGACCCATTCCGCGCAAATATTTAATATCAGGGAACTGCCGAAATTAACTCCTCCAATACCCAGTACCAACGATACTTTTGAAAGGGAGAGTCCGTAGATCAACGTTGGTAATGCCACAACAAAGCCCGCGATAGGGCCTGCGCAACCTATTTCCATTAGCACCCGGCGATTGGGAATGACTTGCTTGATCTGAATAAACGCGCCGAAGGTTCCAGCGATGAATATTGGCGGGGCAGGGATAAAATAAGGCAGTGTGGAGCGCACTCCGTTCCTTCTGCTGGCCCAATAATGCCCAAACTCATGCGCACCTAAAATCAGGATAAGGCTGATTGAAAAAAGCAAGCCGCCCGATAAATAAGTTGTTACCAGGGTTCCCCCAAGTAATAACGAGAACAGCAACCAGTTTTCTGTTTTTGCACCTCCACTGGCAGACCGCAATGGCTCTTCATCGCCGACAAGTGGAACGCTGGAATCAATAGGGGATGGTTTCATTCGAAAATTAAGGGAACGCCACCAAATGGAGCAATTGGAGTTTGTTTCATCGGGATAAATTATTGCTCGCTAGACAGAGCCATTGCTACCCGGTCTCATGCCCAGTGGTTTGTGGGTAAATTCGCGTGCATTGGCGCCGGAGTAATCGCCAACGACTTGCCCGTTCCCATAAAGCTTGTATTTATAGATCACCAGTCCTTCTAATCCAACCGGCCCTCTGGCATGTGTTCTGTTGGTGCTAATACCGATTTCGGCCCCCAACCCATATCTAAATCCATCGGCAAAACGTGTGGACGCATTCCACATAACACTTGCTGAACCAACCTCATTGAGAAACTGCTCTGCCCGTTCCCGGTTTTCCGTAATGATTACATCAGTATGGCCGGAACCATGTTTATTGATGAACTTCACCGCCTCAGAAAAACTATCCACAATTTTAATGGCCAGTTTCAGGTCGTTGTATTCCATATCCCAATCCGACTCACTGACCGGGGCAACCTGGGGGACAATTTGACATGTTTTCACACATCCCACCAACTCCACATTTTTTTCACTAAATTTCGCTACTAATTCAGGCAAAATCTTTTCAGCGTAATCCTTGTGTATCAATAAAGTCTCCATCGCGTTGCAAGCCGCAGGGTATTGCAACTTGGAGTCCAGACATATACGGAGAGATTTTTCAAAATCCGCAAATTCATCAATGTAGCCGTGGCAAACGCCTTCGGAATGACCCAAAACCGGGATTCTTGTGTTCTCCTGAATGTATTTCACGAAAGCATTGCTACCCCGGGGTACGATTAAGTGGATGTATTTGTCTTCCTTAAGCATGTCCGCCACTTCCGAGCGTGTCTCAATCATCTGAACCGCTCCTGCAGGAACACCAGGCACTTTACTTATCGCCTCTACCAAAAGCCGAACGATGATCTTGTTGGAATTCTGCGCTTCGGTTCCTCCCTTCAAAATAACCGCATTGCCTGATTTGAGACAAAGTGAAGAAATTTGCGGCACAGCATCCGGGCGAGACTCAAAAATCGCTCCAATAACACCGATCGGACAAGTAACTTGTTCAACCACAAGGTTCTCGTCCATCTCCATCACACTTTTCACCTTCCCTACCGGGTCTTCCAATGCCACCACACTACGAATACCTTTAGACATTCCTCGAACTTTTTCTTCATTCAAGGACAACCTGGCGATCAATGCATCTGCGATTCCTTCATTTTTTGCGAACTCCAGATCTTTTGCGTTCTCTGCCAAAATTGCCTGGCAATTCTCTTCCAGAGCAGAAGCCATCAAGGACAACGCCTGATTCTTCAAATCGGTGGATAGATGTGCCAGAACCAATGCCGAAGCGTTGGCATTTTTCGCTATTTCAGTAATATTCATAACTGGTCCAAAACCTTATTTCGCATGGATTACTTATAAAAGTGAACACAGGGTTCATGTTCAAAATTGGATTATAACACCCCTTTTATTTAATTTTGCCTGGGTTCCCGCGATATTTTAAGGAAAATCCTGCACGGTGATTCGTACTTCAAGACCATCCTGCATCCAACCAAAATTACCGTGACCGGCAAGAGTCGAAATTATGCCTTGGGTATCTATTTTTCGAATTCGGTTATTGTCCCGATCAGTAAAAATCAAGTTTCCTTTATGATCAAAAACCATTCTGAAAGGACTTTTCATCTGAGCATGAATGGCTGGTCCCTGGTCACCAGAAAAATCCGTCACCCCTGTCCCTGCCACCAGAGAAATGATTCCCTTTTCATCAATCTTTCTTATTCTTGCTGTCTGTTCTTCAGCCAGGTAAAGAACCCCATCACGCAGAGCCAAACCGCCCGGCGACCTGATTCCGGCAGAAACGGCAAGGCCACCATCCCCATAGTCCTTGAACTCTCCGGTTCCGCCAATAATCTGAAAAGTTCCATCGGCCCCTAACTTCCCGATCCGGCTACTGCCGGAATCAGAAAAGTAAAGGGCCCCTTCATCGTCCACCAATACGCTGTTGGGGTGAAACTCTTCCCCCATTGGCACCATTGTCTCATCCAACACCTTGTGAATTCTGCCATCCTTGCCTATTTTACGAATGGAACGGCTTGTGGAGTCTGAAACATAGACGTTGCCGCCCTTATCCGTGACAATATCACTGATCGTGTAGAATGAGGCTTCCACAGCAGGTCCGCCGTCCCCGTCACTGCCTTGTTGTCCATTGCCCGCAAAATGGGTAATTGTTCCCTGGGCAGAAATTTTTCGAATGACCCAGCCGTTACCAAGGCGGTGTACGACATAAACATTGTCTTCATGGTCAATCGCAAGAGTCGAAGGCATGAGTAGGGAGGCAGACAGGGCCGACCCCCCATTGCCTTCGTTGCCTTCACGTCCTGTTCCGGCAAAAGTAGTAATAATGCCGTCCGGAGTCAGTTTGCGTAACCGGTGATGTTGCAGATCAGCAAACAGAATATTATCGTGGCTATCGATCACAATACCGGAAGGAGTGTTTAACGTGGCTCCGGGACCAGGCCCGCCGTCACCTTTAAAAAGTGAATGGCCATTACCGGCAACCGTTCTCACGGCAAAATTGGCCAACCCAACACTGCGAACGCGAAAATGAGAGCGGTCTACCACCAACAATTTGTTGTCCGGGTGAATCGCCAGAGCAAAAGGCAGGTACAGGCTGGTCTCTGGGGCGATTTCGTTATCACCGTTAAAATCCGTCTTGCCTGTTCCCATAATGGTCGTGATGACACCCTGCGCGTCTATCTTGCGGACACGGTTATTGTTACGGTCAGAGATATAAACATTATCCTTATCATCCACCACCACATCGGTGGGATAAGCCAGGTTGGAATAAGTCGCAGGACCATAGTCACCACCAAAAGAATGCATGCTGTCTCCGGCAAGAGTAGTGATGATTCCATCTGGCGTGACCTTCCTGATACGATTATTGCCTCGATCTGCAATGTACAGGTTGCCATGTCTGTCCAGAGCAATCCCGAAAGGAAATTTCAGCACAGCATTAATGGCCAAACCAAAATCACCGCCAAAACCCGGCACCCCCAACCCCGCTACTGTCGAGATAATCCCTTCCGGGTCTATTTTGCGAATTCTATGGTTGGAACGATCTGAAATATAAAGTTCGCCTTCCGGTCCCACTTCAACATCTGAAGGCAAATGAAGGGGGGCGGATAGAGCCGGGCCGCCGTCACCGCCAAAACCTGCGACACCGGTTCCTGCCACCGTGGTGATGACCCCATCAGGAGAGACTTTGCGAATACGGTGGTTATTGCGGTCGGCAATGTATAAATTATTCTTTCCATCCACCGTCAATCCGGCAGGAAAATTAAGGGCCGCCTCTAAGGCCGGGCCTCCATCTCCAGAATATCCCACCGTCCCGTTACCGGCTATAGTGGTGATGATTCCATCTGGCGTGACCTTCCTGATACGGTTTTTGGAACGGTGTGAGATATAAATATTGCCTCCCCGGTCCACCGCGATACCATCTACCAAAGTCAAAACAACCGAAGTTGCAGGGCTTCCGTCCCCAACATCTTTATAAGGGAAAGAATCGGCCGCCAGTGAGGAACTGGCTCCAAGGACAAAAAGAATCAGGAAAGATATTCTAATTATATGGTAATAACGCATAATCAAAACGGAGCCTACCTGGCAGGGAAAATTGTTCATATAACAGTAAAAAGTTATTGCTTGCTGGCCCGCGCCCAGCGGCGGTTAGCGGTAAACTATTTGCACTTTTCCTTTACGGTTTACTTTGAAGGCCGCCATCATCGTGGCTTCCCCCAACGGGTTCATGGACAGATCCAGAACTTTCAACTTTGGGAAGTTCTGCGACTCAATTAAAGCAACGGCTCCCTGATCGGTGATATTATTTTGTCCCATATACAACAACTCCAATTCAGAAAACTTCTGGGAACGGGCAAAAGCCCGTGCTCCGCCATCACCGATATCGTTGCGGAACAAATTCAATGTGGTTAATTGCGAAAACGCTTTCGAGGAGGCCAGCATTTCAGCACCCACCGGGGTGATTAAATTATCATTCAGCATGAGTATTTTGAGGTTGGCGAAATTCCTGGAAGCCGCTAAAAATTCCATGCTGTCATCGCTGATTTCGTTTTTCCATAGCTTCAAAGATTCCAATTGCTTCAGATAAGGCGACTCCGAAATGGCTTTCAAGCCCAGGTCACCCAACAGGTTACCCCATAGATCAATATGTTTCAGTCCAACAAGGTTCGGGGACTTCGCCAGGGCCTTCATGCCCAGAGCTTTAATTTTGTTTCCCTGCAAGTAAAGCGTGGTAATTCCTTTTAGGGACTCCATTCCCGCCAGTTGTTTCGCTCCCGCTGGGCCGATGTTCAATCCGCTGAGATCAAGCGTCTTGCCATCATGGCTGATGCGCTTGGCAACTAAAGCAGAAATATCCGCCGCCCACGCCCACGAGGGGGATGTCAGAAGTAAAAGCAACGTATAAATTAAGGCTTGAGCCATAAAAAAGCCAACCCTCCCCCAGCCCCTCCCTATGAAGGGAGGGGAGGTAAATGTTTTAAAATCTTTTCAAAAATTCCATCAAGGTTTTCATAAACATCCTGGTTGGTAAAACGCAAAAACCGTATCCCCAAATTTTCTATAGTCTTCTGCCTAACCTCATCCGATTGACTTGCAGAATCACTGAAATGGGAATCCCCATCAAGTTCAATCGCCAGTTTTGCTGATGGGCAATAAAAATCCAGAATGTATCGGTCCACACTGTATTGCCGTCGAAACTTATGTCCGTTAGCCTGCCTGTCCCGCAAATACTGCCATAAAGCCACCTCCGCTGGCGGCATTTCTTTGCGCAGGGATTTCCTCTTGGCTTTTTCTGTATTTCTATTAAAAATTTTCACCATAACAATTTCCCCTCCCTTCATAGGGAGGGGCTGGGGGAGGGTTGGATTAAAATTGATACCCGACCATGAAGTCAGGTTAACAAATACTTGAAGATTGTGTAAATGATTTTTGTGCCGGCTTTGATGGTTCCAGAAAAGGTGCCGGTGATCTTGGAAACCCCTATCCTGTCCCTGTATTTAACGGGAATTTCCATAATGCGCAGTCTTTTTTTGACAGCTTTGATCTGCATTTCCACCGTCCAGCCGAAATTGGTGTCCTCCATAGCAATGGATTTCAACGAATCATAGCGGATGGCGCGGAACGGCCCCAGATCGGTATATTTATGCCGGAAAAACAGGCGTATCAAAAACACGGCCAGTTGGTTGCCATAACGCGATTGCGGCAACAGTGCCGCACGGCTTTCAGGAATTATCATCCGGCTACCCAGAACAAAATCCATTTCATCCGACTCTATGGGCTGGACCAGTTTGACAATTTCTTCCGGGTAGTCGCTGAAATCACCATCCAGGAATACCACGATATCGGGATGGCCCAGTTCAGCAATTCCTTTAAGGCAGGCGGAACCGTAGCCCCTGCGCTTTTCTTCAACTACTTTCGCGCCCTTTCCACGGGCAACTTGAGCGGTGTTATCGGTCGAGTTGTTATCGACCACGATGATTTCGTGAATAAGATTTTGTGGCAGGTCATCGAGAACCAACCCTATGGATTGTTCTTCATTAAAGGCGGGAATGATGACAGAAATGCGGGAAGGCATGGAGGTATATGCTCAAGATAGTTGCCACAGACATGCAATATGAGGTTAATTGAGAGCCTTCTTAATGCCGGATATAAATTCGGCAATTTTTTGATTGCGCTCTACCGGGTTGGAATGGGATTCGATTAATTTGACGATCGCACTGCCAATGATCACCCCATCCGAGTATTGTGCCGCTTCTCTGGCCTGTTCCGGTCCGGAAATGCCGAACCCGACCAGTACCGGAAGTTTCACATTGCCCTTAATGGCGGAAACTTTCTCTCCCAGGTTTTTAGAAAGTGCCTCTTTTGTTCCCGTTGTTCCGGTCAGCGAAACATAATAAATGAAACCTTTGCTCACCGCGCCAATCCGTTGAACCCGGTCCGGGGTACTGGTCGGCGCCAAAAGGAAAATCATATCGAGTTTCTTTTCGT
>PCTK01000051.1:18044-21704 GCA_002786505.1 Nitrospinae bacterium CG22_combo_CG10-13_8_21_14_all_47_10
TCCGCCTCTTCAGGGGGGAGATCGGGAAGGATCACCCCATCCACTCCTGCGTTGACCGCGTCCTCGACAAACGCTTTCTGACCATAAACAAAAATGGGATTAAAACTGCTCATCAGGACAATCGGCAATTGCGACTGGCTACGAATATCTTTCACCAGTTGGATTATTTTTTTCAGTGTGGTGCCGTTTTTAAGAGAACGATGCGCAGAAGCCTGAATGACGGGTCCATCAGCAAGTGGATCAGAAAACGGCACACCGATCTCAATGATATCGGCGCCATTTTTTTCAATCACAGAAAAAATTTCTTTCGAGGCCGACATATCCGGGTCACCGGCGGTGAAAAACGCCACCAGGGCTTTATTACCATTCAAACTTTTAAATCGGTCATCTATCCGGCTCACAACGAAACTCCCATCATATCCGCCACCTGGTTTACGTCCTTGTCGCCCCGGCCCGACAGACAAACCAGAATGATTTGATCTTTTTTCATCGTGGGGGCCATTTTCATCACCTGCGCTATGGCGTGTGCCGACTCAAGGGCCGGAATAATTCCTTCAAGTTGCGAAAGAAGTTTAAAACCTTCCATCGCTTCCGCATCGCTAATCGGGACATATTGCGCCCGGCCCGTTTCCCTGAGATAACTGTGCTCGCAACCTACACCCGGGTAGTCCAACCCGGCAGAAATCGAATGCGCCTCGGTCACCTGCCCATCTGCATCGTGCAAAAGGTAGCTCATCATCCCATGCAGAACGCCTGGCGACCCTTTGGTGAGAGATGCTCCGTGTTTATCTGTATCAATTCCCAGACCCGCGGCCTCGACCCCGACCAAACCTACTTTATCTTTTTCCAGGAACGGATAAAACAGTCCCATGGAATTACTGCCCCCGCCCACACACGCCACACAGGTGTCCGGCAACCGACCCTCCATTTCCGTTATTTGCCTTATGGATTCTTCGCCAATCACTTTTTGAAAGTCACGAACAATCATCGGATACGGATGCGGCCCCACCACCGAACCAATAATATAATGCGTGGTCTCAACCGTTGTGATCCAATTACGGATGGCTTCGCTGGTGGCATCCTTGAGGGTTCGCGTTCCCGCTGTGACGGGAATGACCCGCGCCCCTAAAAGGCGCATGCGGAAAACATTGAGTGACTGTCTCCGCATATCTTCCTCGCCCATGAAAACATCACACTCAAGCCCAAACAAGGAGGCGGCGGTGGCTGTTGCCACGCCATGCTGTCCGGCACCGGTTTCAGCAATCACCCGTTTTTTACCCATCCTCTGGGCCAGCAAGGCACTGCCGATGGTGTTGTTGATTTTATGCGCGCCGGTATGATTCAGGTCTTCACGCTTTAAATAAATTTTCGCGCCGCCAAGATGTTTGGTAAGACGTTCCGCAAAATAAAGCGCAGTAGGGCGACCGACATAATGTTGCAGATAATAATCCAGGTCTTCTTTAAACTGGGGATCATTCCGGGCTGTCTCATAAACCATTTCCAACTCTTTCAGAGCAGGCATCAAGGTTTCTATGACATACTTGCCCCCAAATTTTCCAAAATGCCCACTAGCATCGGGCAATTTATGTGATTTCATGACCGGCTCCCTGATCTAATATTTTTCAAAAATGCGCGAACCTTTTCAGGATCCTTGATCCCCGGAGTTTTTTCCACTCCCGAACAAACATCCACCCCATAAGGGCGAACCTGCCTGACCGCCTGAGCAACATTGCGAGGCGTCAAGCCTCCCGCCAAAATAACCGGGCCCATTTTCTTCGCCGGGAGAGCCAGATTCCAGTCAAAAGTCTTGCCCGTTCCTCCGTGCAGGTCATCACAAAACGTATCCAGCAGAAACCCGCTGACAGAATATTTTTCCATTTGCTTGATCGATTGAAGGCCTGCAACCCGAAACGCCTTGATCACACGCCGGTGAATTTTTCGACAAAACGCCGGAGACTCTTCACCATGTAATTGCACCAGATCCAGGCCGCAATAATTGGCAATCTTATTAACCCGGTCAGGGGATTCATTAACAAAAACACCCACCGTATCGACAAAAGGCGGCAGTTTCAAAATAATTTCCCGAGCCTCTTTCATCGTAACCGACCGTGGACTCTTTTTATAGAAAATAAAGCCGACCGCATCGGCACCCTGCTCAACGGCATACTCCGCGTCTTCCCATTGCGTCATGCCGCAAACTTTAACTTTAACCTGCAAATTTTTCATTACCCAATAATTCGGTTAGTTTCTCAGGAATATTTTGCGCCGTCATCAAACTTTCGCCAATTAAAAACGCATGCGCCCCTATTTTTTCAAAATCTTCTATCTCTTCTCGACCATGAATACCGCTTTCACAGACCAGTGTTTTTCCCGGTTCCTGCAATGCCATGGGGATAAGGCGCCGTGCAATATTTAAATCGGTTTTGCCGTTTGTGAGGTCTCGGTTGTTGATGCCGATCAAACTCGCCTTGGCCTCGAAGGCTTTTTCCATGTCATATTCATCATGGGTTTCCACTAACGCAGGAAGTCCCAACTCCTTCCCCAAACCAAGCAGGTCGGTCAACTGGCTTTGCTCAAGCCAGGTGGCGATCAATAAAAACAAATCCGCGCCGTGCGCCCTGGATTCATAGACCTGATATTCATCAAAAATAAAATCTTTGCGCAACAATGGAATCGGGGCAACGGTCCGCACTTCCTGCAGGATACCAATATGGCTACCAAAATAATTACTTTCTGTCAGGATGGATAGCGCGGCGGCTCCATACCTGGCGTAATCACTTGCGATTTCCAAGGCATTGAAATTTTCCCGCAGTTCGCCTTTAAAAGGTGTGCGCCGCTTGATCTCAGCAATGATCCTGGAATTTTTTCCCTTCCTCAGTGCCGGAAAAACATCAAGAACGGGTGCCTGGTCTCCTATACGCTGTTTGAGTTCTGCCAAGGGCAGGTCACATTTGGTACCTGCCAGTTCCTTTTGCTTATCCGCAAAAATTTTATCAAGTATGTTCGACATTTTAAGAGTGGGTGATCCTTTGCAAGCCTTCCAGTTTTTCCCGCGCTTTACCTGATTCGATAGAATCAACAGCGCACTGGATTCCCGATTCCAGAGAATCCGCTTTCCCGGCAACATAAATAGCGGCGGCGGAGTTTAACAGTACGATATCCCGCCTGGGACCACTTTCTCCATCAAGGATATTCTGGATCATGACAGCATTTTCCTCCGGGGTTCCCCCTTTGAGGTCTTCGTAGTCACAAATTTTAAAACCAAATTCTTCCGGGTGCAGGATGTAGCTGGTTACTTCTCCATTTTTCAATTCTGCCACCTGGCTTTCCCCCGTCAGGGTGATTTCATCCAAACCATCCGAACCATGAACCACCAGCGCGTGTCCACAACCCAAATCACGAAGCACTTCCGCCAGAGGCTGAACCCATTTAGCATCAAAAACACCCAGCACCTGAGCCTGAGCGTTAGCCGGGTTGGTCAAAGGCCCCAACACGTTAAAAATGGTACGAAACCCCAGTTCTTTTCGGACTTCGGCGGCGTGTTTCATGGCCTTATGCATTAAAGGAGCAAACAGAAAACCAATGCCAACCTCTTCCACGCAACGTGCCACCGTAGACAAGTTGGCAGAAAGATTCACTCCCAGACATTTTAAGACATCG